>CANROZ010000007.1 GCA_947632365.1 uncultured Oscillospiraceae bacterium | reverse complement strand
TAGGTCTTGCCATCAAAGGTCTTCCAGCAGCTCTTCTGCATAGCGCCGTTGGACGCCGGGTCCAGATAATAGTATCGATCCCCGATCTTCTTCAGACCCGTTTGCACTTCGTTGTTCGCGAAGTAGTACTTATTGCTGCCGAGGGTGAGCCAGCCGCTCTTGGCGGACTGTCCGTTGTCCTTGAAGTAATAGGTCTTGCCGCCCACGGTCTTCCAGCAGCTCTTCTGCATAGCGCCGTTCGATGCCGGATCCAGGTAATAATACCGATCTCCCAGTTTCTGCACGCCAGTGAGCATCGCACCGTCAGCGCCGAAGTAATACTTCTTCCCGCTGAGAGTCTGCCACCCGGTCTGCATCGCGCCCTTGGTGTTGAAGTAATAGGTCTTGCCGTCGATATTCGTCAGGCCGATGGCCGCCGTGCCGTCAGGCTTCAGATATTTCTTGACGCCTTTCACGTTCTGCCAGCTGCCCACAGGCTCGGGCGTGGGCGCCGTCGTAGGCTTCGGTGTAGGCGCCGTCGTGGGCTTGGGCGTAGGCGCCGTCGTGGGCTTCGGCGTAGGCGCCGTCGTGGGCTTGGGCGTAGGCGCCGTCGTAGGCTTCGGCGTAGGCGCCGTCGTGGGCTTGGGCGTAGGCGCCGTCGTGGGCTTCGGCGTAGGCGCCGCGGTAGGCTTGGGCGTGGGCGCCGTCGTGGGCTTGGGTGTGGGCATGGAACCCTCGAAGTCAGGTCCCTCCACACCGGAGCTGCCCTGAGGCAGGACCGGGGCCGCAGGCTTGGGCGTCGCCGTAGGCGCGGGAGCGGGCGTCGCCGTGGGCGCGGGTGTGGCGACAGGGGTCCTGCTGAGGACCTTCTCATCGCCGCACTTGGCGCACACCTGCTTGACGATGGTGTAACCGTCCTTGACCTCGGTTTGCTTCTCGCCGTAGCTGTGTCCGGTGGCGGGGATGGTGACGAACACGTCACGCGCCTCGCCGCAGCGCAGGCACTTCTGCTGCCACTGTCCGTCGGTAGTGCAGTTGGGCTCGGAGAGGTGGACCCACCCCTCGTCGATGCTCTTATCGCCGATATATACGTGGGTCAGCGTCAGCTCCTTCGTGTAGGAATAGCCGCAGGAGCATCTGTACGTGGTCACGGTCTTATTATTCCCAGTTCCGTCCGCTTTGCAGGTCGTGGCCTGCTTTGTGACCTCGGCAGTGAACTGGTGCGCAAACGCAGCCGTGGCGGCCAGGCCGCTGTTCTTGACGGTCTTTTCAGCGGGCGTCTTGTCCGCCTTGACGGCCCCATCTGCGTTGGTGGCCTTCACATCGACCGTGAGATTGACGCCTTCCGCCGTCTGCCCATCGCCCGTGTATTGGATGGTCAGGTTCCGGCCTATGGCCGTGATCTTCACATTTTTGATGCCCGTCTCCACCACAGCCTCGCCGGACTCGGACCGGAACACCAGCTCCTTGGTGGTCTTGCCGTCGCTGACCGTCCAGGTCAAAGCCTCAAAGGTGGCGCGGGAGGGGTTGGTCGCGATGGTGAGCTGGACCGTGTCGCCGTTGCCGCTCTTGGCATGGGCGGACCAGGTCATGGAGCCAGTGGAGTGGTTCCCGATCACGCCTGTGATGTTCATGCTCTCCACGGGGCCGCGGGATGTGTCGGTGCGGTCAAAGGTCTGGCTGTTCTCGCCGTCCTTGGACCACACGGCGTAGATGCTCTGGTCGTTCTTGATGACCTGGCCCACCTTGACGTTGGGGACCGTGGCCTTCTCAGTGGTAGCCCAGCCCTGGAAGGTGTAGTCGTTGAACTTCTGGCTGTTCCAGTGTTTTGTCAGGATCTCGTCAGTGATGTTTTCTCCGAGTTCAACACCGCTCCAGTTCAGGCCGATGACCAGCAGGTCCTTGCCGGTGATCTTATAGCCCTTGTCGGCGCTGCTGTAGGTACGGGTCAGGGTCATGCTGGGCCCGAACAGGCCGTTGATGCCGTTATAGTCCAGATAAATGTTGACTTTCTTGTCGGTCTCGGTGACCTCGCCACTGTTATCGAACACGGCGTAGAGGATGCCGATGTCTTCGGGGACTGCCGTGCCGGGAGCGACTTTCACACCGTTCTCCTCGATGGTGACGTAGTACTTATAGGAATTGTCGTCGGCGCTCTTCAGCTCCTCCTTGGGTGCAGCGGTGTACCAGCCCTTAAAGGTACCGTGGCTCCGGGTGGGGGTTATCTGGTCCACTTCCTGGGGGAGGATGTCGCCATCCAGGGTCACCTTGATGCCGGTCTCTTTGTCGACCGTAGACGCGTCCTGGCCCTGCCAGGTGCCGCCAAAGCTGCCGTTGATCACATGCAGGAGGACGGTGCGAGTCTCTTTCTTCCAGTGGGCATAGAGCGTCTCCGTCTTCTCGGGGACAGGCGTGTCGATCTCGACCTTTTTGCCTTGGCCGTCAGCCTTCTCTGTGAACCAGCCCTCGAAGGTATAGCCCTTGCGCTGGGGGGCGCGCTTCTCGGCGTCATTGAACGTCAGGTTCCTCGTCTCGTCCAGCTCGACCTCGATGTAGGTCTTTCTCTGGTCGTACTCAAGGGGGAAGGTGCCACCGTTGGGGTCCAGCTTGACCTTGGGTGCCTCGGTGGGCGCAGGGGTAGCCGTCGGCGAGAGCATGGCGATGGGCCTGGTCTCCTTCGTGCTGCACAGCATGCAGCTGCGGGTCTCGATCCCTTCTGCCTTGGCGGTGGCCGCCTTCGTCACCGTCCAATCGTTCCAATCGTGGTAGAAGTTGACCGTCGCGGGAGCGTTGCCGGATATCTCCTTGCCGTTGGAACCGACAGCCTTGACGGTGACGGTCACGCCATAAGAAGTAACGCCGTTGCTGGTGAGAGTCAGGGTACGGCCTTCGGCCTTCGCCTGGATGCCACCGTCTTGGGTGCTGACGGTGTTACCAGCCTTCACATCAAAAGTTTCGGGCTTGGCAAACGCGAAGCTCAGATCCTTTTCATCACTGCCGCCCTTGCGGACCTCCACGTGCCAGGTGACAGTATTCACCTCGGCGCGGACGGGGGTGCAGAACAGTTCCAGAGTGAAGGCCGCGCCTTCTTTGCCGTGAACTTTGCCGGTATTGGCGGTGTCCAGCTTGCTCGTTTTGCCCATGATCCGCACGCCATCCAGCGGGCCGGCGGCAGGATCGGCAGGCAGATTATACAAGTCGCTGGTCTCCCCCTCGCCCTTGGTCCACTGGGCATAGAGGGTCTGGCCGTCTTTGACTTCGAAGTCACCCTTGATCAGCTTGTCGCTCCCATGGGGGGCTTCGGACCAGCCCAGGAACGTGTAGCCGTCAAAGGTCGTCTCACTCCAGTACTTCTGCAGGCCGTCCCACGTGACGCCACCCTCGAACTTATCTTTTGTGTTCCAGTTCAATCCGGAGACAAGAGCGTCCTGGGCGGTGAACTTGGGGGCTGCACCATTTTTATAAGAGCGGGTGCAGCGCAAAGCGCCGGTCTTGCCGAACATGCCGTTCCAGTTCAGCTTAAAGGTGATGAACTTGCCCGTGTCGTCCTTCGGTACTTCATAGTTGAATGCCGGGTACAGGACCTGGACGCCCTCGGGGACGGTCCTGTCGCCATCATCGACCCGCTCGCCGTTCGTCGCCGTGGTCTTCCGGTAGGAGAAGCCGTCCTCGTCCTTCACTTCTTCCACCGTGGGGGCCTTGGTCCACCAGCCGTTGAACGTGCCGTTGGCGGATGTGACCTCGGGGAGCTTCTCGGGAAGATTTCTGGTGCCCTTGTCGAACTCTACCCAGACGGAGGACTGGTTGCTCTTGTCGCCGCTGAAGCTGGAGTTGAATGCGTGCAGCCAGACACCGAGGGCGTAGTTGTTCTGGGTGGGGTCAGTCTCCACCATCTTATCGGGGTCTGGCGTGACCTCCACAGGGGCCGGCGTGGCGACGGGGTTCCAGTAGGCGTAAAGGGTATCCACACCCTCGGGGACCTGGCTGCCGTCTTCCTCATACTTCGTCGCACCCTTAGGGATCGTCGTATAGGCGTCGGTCTCGTCCTTCTCGGTATACCAGCCAGCGAAGGTGTAGCCATCGCACTTCGGCTGGTGGCCGGTTTTCAGTTTCCCTTTCACCAGGGTGGTGATGAAGGTCTTCACACCTTCCACACTGCCCCGGGTGCAGTCCATCGTGACGTAGCGCTCATCAGACTGCTCGGATGCCCCGGTGGGCTCGGGCTCTTCCATATCATTGCCGATGGGCAGGGGCTCCCCCACTCCGGCGATGGACGCCACGTCGTCCTCCTCGGCCTCGTCCGCAGCGGGCGCCTCGGTGGGCTCAGTCGGTTCCTCGGCGGGCTCTGCCGGGACTTCCGCAGGCTCCGCCGGGACCTCGTTGGTCTCCGCGGTAGGTCCGGCAGGCGCCGGATCCATGCTGGGGCCATCCGCGGCGCCCATATCGGCGGCAGGCTCGGAAGCGGGCACGGTGACTTGTTCCGCGGCCTTCTGCTGGGCAGCGGCCTCCGCCGCGGCCTTCTGGGCGGCGGCTTCCTCCGCAGCCTTCTGAGCGGCGGCTTCTTCCGCGGCCTTCTGGGCAGCAGCTTCCGCCGCAGCCTGCTTGGCGGCCTCTTCTGCCGCAGCCTGCTTGGCAGCGGCCTCCGCCGCGGCCGCATCGTCCTCAGGCTCGGCGGCCAGCGGGACAATATCCTCCCGGATCTCGATGGCCGCACTGGTGGCGCAGCTGGTCAGCGTCAGCAGCGCCAGCACCAGAGCCAGCAGTACATAGAGCTTCTTCTTCATGTTCGGTCTCCTTTCTTGGACAGGCCAAAACTATATTCTCTTGCGGCGCCGCCCGGATGACCGTGTCCCCCAGGCTCTCCCGCAAAGACAATGAAAGCGGCGCAGGGTGTCTGCGCATCCTAACACTGCGTGAAGGCTGCATCTGTCGGCTCAGAACATCCGCAGACCCCTTGTAAAACCTAAGGGGAACGGTTATAATGAGCACGGCGCAGTGATCTGCTGTGTGGGAGGGGCTTCTCCTGCATAGGGACGTGGGGTGTTGCGAGCGCCTCACGTCCTGCCTTTATTGTCCGTATGTACATTATATATTACTATGGGCTGTCCAGGCAAGACTTTTTTATCAACTTTTCTTCATAGAAATCGCCAAAATATTTCCAGAAATTTCGTTCAGGACGACGACAAAAAAAGTGCAAAAATCGTGAGCCGTTTTTCGATTTTTTCAGTCTCCGAGAAAATGTCAAAAAGAATTGCCCTGCGGTTATATTCAAAACGCCGCAGGGCTATATTATTCGCAAATATTCTTTTATATTAGTCAATTATTCTACTGATTTGGATTTAAATTCATTGTTCATTTTGACTATATGCGTTATTATCCATTAGTATTCGTATATCCCGCCGCCTGTGAACTCCCGGAGCATGGCGTCCTCCGGCAGGTATTTCAGGTCCAGGGGGACGAATCTTTTCAGCGCCGGGCCCACCTGCTGTATCTCCTTATAGGGGATATCCTCCGGCACATGGGTCAGCAGCGGCTCGGCGATGGGCCGCATGATGCAGGCCTCGTAGCCAAAGGCGGTGTCCAGCTGGATATTGGCCTTGTTCTTAAAGGGGGATATGTTCCGTATCTCCCCGTGGCGCACATTCTCCCACATGCGCATGGTCTCCGTCGGGTCCGCGCCCCGGAACAGGTGGTCCCGCACCACCCGGCGGGTCAACCGCAGCCAGGTGCCCTTGAAGGCGTACTCCCCAGCGTCGTCCACGATGTTGGACCGGGCGCTCACATAGAGCTTGAAGGCCTCCGGGTGCACGTCGGTGATGGCGTCGTTCAGGGCATGGATACCCTCGAAGATGGCGATCTCGTTATCGTGCAGCTGCAGGGAGATGCTGGGCTCGATGGTGCGCATCTGGCGGGCGAACTCATACTTGGGCACGAAGATGCGCTCGCCCTGGCTCAGCAGGGAAAAGTGCTCGTTGAGAAGCTCCATATCCATGCACAGGGGGCTCTCCAGGTCCGGCTCCCCTGTCTCCGTGCGGGGCACAGTCTCGGGCCGGACGGTCTTGAAATAGTTGTCCATGGATATACTGTGGCTCTTCACGCCCCGGCGGCTCAGCTCGTCCCGGACCTTCATGGCCGTGGTGGTCTTGCCGCTGCCGGAGGGGCCAGACAGCAGCACGATGGGGCTGCGGGACATGTTCTCGATGATCTTTTCCGCCGCCGCCGCGATGCGCTCGGCATATATCCGGTCACACTCCGCGATGAATTTTTCCGGGAAATCCGTTGCCGCCCGGTTGATCTCTTCCAGGTCAAACGCCATTTTCCATCATCCTTTCGATGTATTCCTTGGGATACTTGGGGTTCATGCGCCGCCGGACGGAGCCGTCCGGCCCGGTGAGCTTGGTGGAGGCCCCCGCCCCCATGGCGATCACGGGGCACAGCTCCTCCATCATCAGCAGGTTATAGAGGCTCCCGGTGCCGGGCTTAGCCCAGCCCACGTTCTCAAAGCCGCCGGACATGTATTTCTGTCGGTAGAGATAGTAGGGCTCATAGCCCGTCTGGGTCAGGCGCCGCCCGGCCAGGGATACCATCTGCCCCACGGTCTCCGGGCTGGGGAGCTTTTCCGGCCGCTGGGCCAGATAGGAGCCGTTTTTGATGGCCAGGGTGTGGACGGTCACGTTCTCCGGCCCCAGGGCCAACACCGCCTCCAGGGTGTGGGCGAATCCCTCCGCTGTATCCTCCGGCAGGCCCGCGATCAGGTCCATGTTCACTTCGAACTGTCCCGCGGCCCGGACCAGGGCCAGGGCCTCTGTCACGTCCCGGGCGGTGTGCCTGCGGCCGATGGCCTGCAGCACCCGATCCGACATGGTCTGGGGGTTCACCGATACCCGGGTCACCCCGTGAGCGCGCAGCACTGACAGCTTTTCCGCCGTGATGGTGTCCGGGCGGCCCGCCTCCACGGTGTACTCCCGCAGGGCGGACAGGTCGAACCGCTCTTCCAGCGCCGTACACAGCCTGTCCAGCTGCTCCGCCGTCAGGGTGGTGGGGGTGCCGCCCCCCAGATAGAGGGCCACGGGCCGCTGCCCCGCCGTCTGCACCGCCCGGCCCGTCCGGCATATCTCCGTGACCAGCGCGTCCAGATAGGGCTCCACCAGCTTCTCGTTGGCCCCCACGGCGCTGGAGATAAAGGAACAGTAGGCACACCGGGTGGGACAGAAGGGGATGCCCGCGTACAGGCCGATGTCCCCCGGCGCCAGCGAAGCCCTGGCCGCCATGGCCGTCCGGGTCGTCCGCTCGCACAGGGCCGCCCGGTCCGGGTCCACGTCAAAGTCCCGGGCAAAATCGGCGGCGGTCAGGCCCTGGGTCAGATACCGGGCCATGAGCTTGCCCGGCTTCACCCCGGTGAGGGCTCCCCACACGGGCTTTGGCACCCCGGAGGCCAGGGCCGCCCGGTAAAAGCTCAGCTTCACCGCCTGCTGCTCGCAGCGCACCCGCTCCCGCTGGGTGGTCCAGCCCTTCACCGCTGCCTGTCCCTCCCAGGTCCCGTCCCCCCGGGTCAGGCGGCACACCGACCGGTCCGGCTCCAGGACCAGCTCCGCCCGGTCCCCCGGCCGGACCCGGTCCGGATACTGGGGCCGCTGGTCCGGGAACAGAGTCAGCAGCATCTGCTCGGCGGCGTATTTATGCTCATGTCCCCGCAAGTACAGGTCCATCCGGTATCCTCTTGACATCAATGTTTTTTCTATGCTTTAATAGATATATCTGGATTATAACATAGTATCCGGTGTTTTGCACGACTTTTCACCGACAGCGAGGAGAACGCATTGAAAACGAACATCGCCATCGTAGGCGCCGGGCCCGCCGGTATCTTCACGGCCATCGAGATGCTCCGCCGTGGCAGCAAAAAGAAAATAACCATCCTGGAAAAGGGCAAGAGCGTGGAAAAGCGCCGCTGCCCCAAGGCCCAGACGGGCCGCTGCATGAACTGCCAGCCCTATTGCGCCATCACCACCGGGTTTTCCGGGGCGGGGGCCTTCTCCGACGGGAAGCTGAGCCTCAGCTGCGAGGTGGGCGGCGAGCTGCCCCAGCTCATCGGCGAGGCCCTGGCCCAGGAGACCATCGGCTACGCGGACAGGATATACCTGGAATTTGGCGCGGACGAGCACGTGGAGGGCCTGGAGGAGACCGACGAGGTCAAGCGCATCCGCACCCGGGCCATCCAGGCGGGGCTGAAGCTGGTCTCCTGCCCCATCCGCCACCTGGGCACGGAAAAGGCCCAGCAGCTCTACACCGACATCGAGCACTGGCTGCTGGACCGGGGCGTGGAGATCCTGTTCGACACGGAGTGCACGGGCCTGCTGGTGGAAAACGGCCGCTGCCGGGGCGTCACCTTCTCCGACGGCCGCGCTGAGCACGAGCTGCTGGCCGACGAGACCGTGGTGGCCACGGGCCGCCGGGGCGCCGACTGGCTGGAGGGGATGTGCTCCACCTACGGCATCGACCACGTGCCCAGCACCGTGGACATCGGCGTGCGGGTGGAGGTGCGCAACGAGGTCATGGACCTGGTGAACAAGGTCTTTTACGAGTCCAAGCTCATCGGCTACCCCCCTCCCTTCAAAAACAAGGTCCGCACCTTCTGCCAGAATCCCGGGGGCTTCGTGGCCCAGGAGAACTACGATAACGGCCTGGCCGTGGTCAACGGCCACTCCTACAAGGAGCTGAAAAGCGAGAACACCAACCTGGCCATCCTGGTGTCCCACAACTTCTCCGTGCCCTTCAATCAGCCCATCGCCTACGCCCAGAAGGTGGGCGAGCTGACCAACATGCTGGCCAACGGACAGCTGCTGGTCCAGCGCTTCGGCGACATCCTGGACGGCAAGCGCACCTGGCAGAAGGAACTGGACCAGTCCAATGTCCGCCCCACCCTGCCCGACGCGGTGGCCGGAGACATCACCGCCGCCATGCCCTATCGGGCCATGATCAACATCATCAACTTCATCAAAGCCATGGACCAGGTGGTCCCCGGCTTTGCCGCCTATGAGACGCTGCTGTACTCCCCGGAGCTGAAGTTCTATTCCAACCGCATCCGCATGGACGAGAAGTTCAACACCAATGTGGCGGGCCTGCACTGTCTGGGGGACAGCTCCGGCTGGACCCGGGGGCTGATGATGAGCTCCGTCATGGGGGTGCTCATGGGCCGGGAGCTGGTGTGAATGCAAATGACCGCAAAACGGTTATGATCGAATATGCAGTAATATCCTTCGGATATTTCACGAATATGCAATGAAACAGGAGGAATCACCATGGCGAAATCTGTTGTATATTTTACCCGGGAGATCACCCCGGCATCTGTGCTGCGGCTGTATGAGAAGCTGGATAAGCCCCTGCCCGGCAAGGTGGCCGTGAAGCTCCACTCCGGCGAGGTTGGCAACCAGAACTTCCTGCGCCCGGAGATGTGGAAGCCCGTGGTGGAGCACGTGGGCGGCACGGTGGTGGAGTGCAACACCGCCTATGACGGCGGCCGCAACACCACGGAAAAGCACTGGAAGACCATGGAGCTGCACGGCTGGAGCAGCGCTTTCAAGGTGGACCTGCTGGACGCCGAGGGCCCGGACCTGGTGCTGGACATCCCCCAGGGGAAGATGATCCACAAGGACTATGTGGGCAAGAACATGGCCAACTACGACTCCGTTCTGGTGCTCAGCCACTTCAAGGGTCACCCCATGGGCGGCTTTGGCGGCGCGCTGAAGCAGCTGTCCATCGGCTTTGCCTCCTCCTACGGCAAGCAGTATATCCACGGCGTGGGCGACATGGAGGCCTTTTGGACCAGCGACCATGACAGCTTCCTCATGGCCATGGCCGACGCGGCCTCCGCTGTGGCGGACTATTTCAAGGACCGCATCGCCTACGTGAACGTGATGAAGAACCTGTCCGTGGACTGCGATTGCTGCGAGGTGGCCAAGGACCCCTGCATGGCGGATATCGGCGTGCTGGCCAGCCTGGACCCGGTGGCCGTGGACCAGGCCTGCCTGGACCTGGTGTATGCATCCGACGACCCCGGCAAGGCCCACCTCATCAAGCGCATCGAGTCCCGCAACGGACTGCTCACCGTGGAGGCCGCCGAGAAGCTGGGCGTGGGCTCCCGGGAATATGAGCTGATAGAGCTGTAAAATAAGGCGAGAGATATGAGCAGCAAAAAGAAACTGACCCCCGCCCAGGCCCGGGAACAGGAGAGCGCCCGGCTGTTCGGCAAGCACGTGACCCGCCTAAAGGGGAACGTGCTGCTGGCCGTGTCGCTGGTGGCCTGCGCCATGCCCGTTCTGCTGGGCCTGCGGTATTGGGACGCCATCCCGGAGATCGTGCCCACAGGGCTGACCCTGCCCAACGGTGAGGACGACTCCCTGCCCCGGGCCATGGCCGTGTACGGACTGCCCGGGCTGCTGTGCATCCTGGACCTGATCTGCCACATGCAGCTGAAGATCAACCAGGAGCGGATGACCACGCCCAAGGCCCCGGTGCGCCTCATGGGGCGGTTCGGGTTCCCCATCGTGTCCACCTTCCTGTGCGGCGTCATATTGCTGCACGCGGCGGGGCGGCGCTTCGATTTGGCTTTCGTCACGCCCTGCGTGCTGGGTCTGGCCTTCCTGATACTGGGCGGGCATATGTTCGACTGCCCCAAGTCCGCCAAGCTGGCCCTGCACTTCTCCTTCACGGAGCCGGGGGACAGCTGGCAGGCCGTGCACCGCTTCGCCGGATGGACCTGGCTCATCGCGGGACTGGTGATCCTGGCCATCGCCATGACAGGCATCGGCAGCGGCCTGACCCTGGCGGCTGTGGTGTTGATCGCCGGGGCGGCGCCCTTCCTCTACGGCTTTTTCCGGCCAACAGGCCTGCGCTGACGCCAAACAACATAACAGCCGGACAGGAGACGCGCTCCTGTCCGGCTTTTTCTGTCCTCCGGCGCTCAGGCCATGAGCGCCGCCGGGTCCGTATAGGGGATGTCCAGCGCCTCCGCCACCGCAGCGAAGGTGAGCTTGCCCTTGTAGGTGTTCAGGCCGCTCATCAGGCAGGGGTCGGCCTTGCAGGCGCCCTCCAGCCCCAGCTGGGTGATGCGGACGCCATGGGCCAGGGTGGAGTTGACCAGCGCCTCGGTGGAGGTGCGGGGCACGCTGCCGGGGATGTTGGCCACGCAGTAGTGCATGATGCCGTCCACCTCGTACACCGGGTCGGCGTGGGTGGTGGGGTGGCTGGTCTCGAAGCAGCCGCCCTGGTCGATGACGATGTCCACCAGCACCGCGCCCTTCTTCATGATCTTCAGGTCCTGGCGAAGCACCAGCTTCTGGCACTCCCGGCCGGGGGCCAGCATGACGCAGCCGATGACCAGATCGGCCTTTTTCAGCGCGTTCAGCAGATTCGCCCGGCTGGAGTACAGCGTGGTGATCTGGCTGCCGAACACCTCGTCCAGATAGGCCAGGCGCTGGTGGTTGATGTCCAGCACCGTGACCCGGGCGCCCATGCCCACCGCCATACGGCAGGCGTTGATGCCCGCGTTGCCCGCGCCGATGATGACCACGTCCGCCTTGTCGCAGCCGGGCACGGCCCCCAGCATGACGCCCCGGCCGCCGTAGGTCTTTTCCAGGTACTTGGCCCCCTCCAGCACGGCCATGCGCCCGGCCACCTCGCTCATGCAGTACAGGCAGGGCAGCCCCTTGCCCCCAGGGCCCAGGATGGTCTCATAGGCCATGGCAGAGGTCTTGCTGGCCAGCAGGGCCTCGGTCAGCTCCTTGTCCGCCGCCAGATGGAAGTAGGTGTAGATCAGCAGCCCCTCCCGGAAATATTGGTACTCGCTGGGCAGCGGCTCCTTCACCTTCACGATCATGTCCGATCTTTCCCAGACCTCCGCGGCGCTGTCCCGCAGCACGGCGCCGTTTTCCGCATACTCTCCGTCCTCGAACCCGGCGCCCAGCCCGGCGCCCTTCTCCACATACACCGTGTTGCCCGCTCGCACATACTCGCCCACCGCGCCCGGGGTGAGCCCTACTCGGAACTCATTGTTTTTAATCTCTTTCGGCAGTCCTACGATCATCACAAAAACCTCCGTTCTGCAAAAGTATTTGTTTGTATCTTGTTGATATTTTGTATACTTTTACTAAATTTTAGCACGTCTCCGCCCCTTTGTAAAGGACACAAAATAACATATAAAGAGCAAATATAGGGGCGACGCTTCGCAAAGATATTTCCCGAACAAGCACCCCCATTCTTTCACCCGGGAAAGAATGGGGGGATTTAGGAGATATATCACTATGACGATGGACTGATTATCCCGTCTTTTCTGGCTTCTGCAAAAATAGCTTGCGCTTAGCACTGAAATGGTTTAGAATATACATACGAGGTAGACAAAGGCAGGACGTGAGGCGCTGCAACGCCCCACGTCCCTATGCAGGAGTACGGGCTCCCACACAGCAGATTACTGCGCCAGTCCCATTATACCCATTCCCTTTGTTTTTGGCAAGGGCGAGGTTAGATGGGAATGTGCTGTATGACGGTGTAGGGATGATCATTCCCTGCGCCGCCTTTGTTTATCCCGGCAGGAAAGCCGGGGCGGGCCTTTTCCCGCCTCCGGCCGAACTGTCGGGATGAACGCCAGCACCTTGGCGCATTTTTGTTGTGGAGGTATACAGAAAGTGACAGGTTATCCATCTATCGACAAGCCTTGGCTAAAGTATTACAAACCCGAGGACATCGCCCAGCCCCTTCCCGCCTGCAGTATATACCAGTATGTTCTGGAGAATAACCGTAGCCATGAAGAGGACATCGCTCTAGAGTATTTTGGAGCGACGGTCACATATGGCATGCTGTTTCAAAACATCGAAACAGCCGCTGCGAGCTTCGCTGCTCTCGGCGTCAAGGAAGGCGATATCGTCTCTTTTCTTGCTGTGACCACCCCGGAGATGATCTACGCTTTCTACGGCTTGAATCGACTGGGCGCAACATGCAATATGATCGACCCGCGAATGTCCCCAGAGACAATCTCTTCCATCCTGGAAAAGACAAACAGCGTCCAAGTGGTCGTTCTGGATATCTTTTCAGAGCTTGCTGCTAACTGTGATATCCACGACCGCTGCGGCATTGTCGTTCTACCCAGTGGACAGGCGACGGTCCCTGCCTCCCTCAGACATATGACCTGGGACGATCTAATATCTCACGCACAGGCGTACAGGCCTGCTCCTCTTGCCCCATTTGTCCCCAATCGGCCTGCCCTGATCGAGTACACCGGCGGCACTACAGGTGAACCAAAGGGTGTGGTCCTGTCCAACGAAAATGTGAATGCAGCTTCCTTTCAGTTCCAACGATCCGACACTGGAAGCGAGCGCGGTCAGTCATGGCTCACGCCCGCAGCGCCATTTGTCGCCTATATTCTGATATTCAGCATGCACATCCCCCTGTCTCTCGGTATGGTCTGCCATGTTTCCATCTATGACCCACGGCAGAACGCCCGGGATGCCATCCAAAAACGGGTCAATCATATCGCGGCAATACCGCTGGTGTGGGAGACGCTCATCCGTCTGCCAGAGGCCAAGGAACATGATTTTTCCCATATTATTGCTCCTCTGACCGGAGCAGATTATATGGAGCCTAAACTGGAGAAAGAAATCAACGACTTCCTGGAAAACCGGGGAAGTCATTGGAAAATGTGTCAGGGGTATGGGCTTTCTGAAACCGCTGGCGGGATATGCTTCAATCAGCGCGGCAATGCAAACCGCATGGGGAGCGTCGGTTTTCCATATATCGACATGGTCATCTCAGCTTTTGATGTGGACTCACAAAAAGAGGTGCATTACGGTGAGACGGGTGAGATATGTATCTCCGGCCCCAGTGTCATGTTGGGCTACTTCGGCAACCAGGAGGCAACGAACGAGATGATCCGCCGTCATGACGATGGAATGCTTTGGCTCCACTCCGGCGACCTGGGACATATAGACAGCGATGGGTTTGTCTATATCGAAGGGCGCATCAAGCGCATGTTCGTTTGCTATAACGGTGCAAAGGTATTTACGTCTTATATCGAAAGAACGATCATGCGCTCACCGACTGTGTCTGGCTGCGTGGTCGTTGGCAAGCAGGACCCAGATCATGCCATCGGAAAAGTTCCGGTCGCATTTGTGATCTTGCAGCAGGAACATGCTGGCCAGGAAGAAAAAGTCAAAGAAGATTTGATTGCGCTCTGTGCAGGTGAGTTGCCTGCATATGAATGGCCCGCTGAATGGAACTTTCTCAAAGAATTTCCCAGAACGTTGGTAGGCAAGATCGACTACCGGGCGCTGGAGCGGCGGCTGATTTGAGTACAGTGCCCCAAAAGCAGATCGCACCCCGGACAGGGCTGCCTGTCCGGGGTGTTTGATTCACTTGTCTAATCAAAACAGCAACAGGAAACACCCTCCGCGCGAAGCGTCTCCCGGCGGACCGCTCTTTTTATATGTAATCAAACACACAGTGGTCCCAGGCGTTGACGATGGTGGTCTCGCCGTGGGGTGTCTTCTGGGGGACGTGGGGGCCGTAGTTCTTGTGGATATGGCCGTGGACGAAATACTTGGGGCAGTATCGGTCCAGCAGCCTTCCGAAGCACTCGAAGCCCCGGTGCGAGACGGAGTCGAAGTCGTTGATGTGCCTGGCCGGGGCGTGGGTCAGCAGGATGTCGAAGCCCCGGTGCCGCCATATCTGAAAGCCCAGGCGGCGTATCCGCCGACACATCTGCCGCTCGGTATACATGTACTTCCCCGTGCTGTAGCGGTGCGAGCCGCCAAGGCCCAGGATGCGCACCCCCTCATAGACAAAGAGCTGATCGTCCACGCACACGCACCCCTGGGGCGGGTCCTGGTCAAAGCCGTCGTCGTGGTTGCCGTGCACATACAGCACCGGACACCGGGCCATGGTGACCAGAAACTCCAGATAGCTCCGGCCCAGGTCGCCGCAGGCCAGGATCAGGTCGAACCCGTCCAGCTTTCCGGGGCCGTAAAACTCATATAAATATTTCGACTCCACGTCGGAAACCGCCAATATCCTCATGTCCGCCCCGCCGTTCTCCCCGTGGAGGGATACACGCCCGCGGCGGACATGGCCTTATATATCTTGGCGCGATGGGATGGGTCAGCCAGCATGGCGCATGGTCCTTTCAAAAAGTTCCCGTCCCGGGATGGGACGGGAACTGGGGTTATGCGATGATATCAGAACTCGTAGCTCTTGCAGACGGGGGAATTGGCCTCGGCAGACGCCTTGTCGTACCAGATGAGGTTGTAACCGTCGGCCTTGTCGAACAGCTGGATCAGCTCCGGCTTCGTCGAGAACTTCACCGTAGCTCCCATAGACACGTCCACCTTCAGGTCCACGGTGGGAATGACCATGACCACCTCGTCGCCGTTGCTGTCCGCGTGCAGGTGCACCTCCGAGCCCATCATCTCGTTCACCACGATCTTGGCGTCCAGGTCGCCCGCGCCCACGCTGATGTGCTGCGGACGGATGCCCGCCACGATGTCGCACGCCTGCTGCCCGTTCTGCTTAAGCGCCTTCTGCTGGAACTCGCTCAGCTTGATCTTCGCGTTGCGGATCTGGGCGTAGTACTCCCCGCCCTCCAGCAGCAGCTTGCAATTATCAAAGAAGTTCATCACCGGCATCCCGATGAAGCCCGCCACGAACAGGTTCACAGGCTTGTCGAACACCTCCGTCGGCGTGCCGATCTGGTTCACAAAGCCGTCCTTCATGATCACGATCCGGTCGCCCAGGGTCATGGCCTCCGTCTGGTCGTGGGTCACGTACATGAACGTGGTGTTGATCCGGCTGCGCAGCTTGATGATCTCCGCACGCATCTGGTTACGCAACTTCGCGTCCAGGTTGGACAGAGGCTCGTCCATCAGGAACACCTTCGGGTCACGGACCATGGCCCGGCCGATGGCAACACGCTGCCGCTGGCCGCCCGACAGCGCCTTGGGCTTGCGCTCCAGGTACTGGGTGATGTCCAGGATGGCGGCGACTTCCCTGACCTTCTTGTCGATCTCCGCCTTGGGCACCTTCTTCAGCTTCAGAGCGAAGGCCATGTTGTCATACACGCTCATGTGGGGATACAGGGCGTAGGACTGGAACACCATGGCGATATCCCGGTCCTTGGGCTCCACGTTGTTGCAGAGCTTGCCGTCGATGTACAGCTCGCCCTCCGTGATGTCCTCCAGCCCGGCCACCATCCGCAGGGTGGTGGATTTGCCGCAGCCGGAGGGGCCTACCAGCACGATGAACTCCTTGTCCGCAATGTGCAGGTTCACGTCGTGCACCGCCGTGACGCCCCCGTCGTACACCTTCTTCAGACCTTTGATGATGACTTCTGACATACTGTTATCTCTGACAGCCGGGCCACCGCCCGGACTGCCTCGCGCCGCCCTTCTGCGGGCGGACCGCATTACGACAGGTCTCCACACTGCCGCACCGCGAGATGCGCGGAAAATATATTCCTCCTTTTTGAATGTACAGTCGGCCATATTTGTGGAGTGGCCGCCGCCATTGGATTACAGATTTATGGGTTTTTGCGCAAAATCTCGTCTATCTGCTCCCGCTCCGGCATGGAGCGGATGGCTCCCTTTTTCGTGGTCACCAGGTACGCCGCCGCGTTGGCGAACCGCAGCATGGCTGTTAGCTCGTCGGCCCCCAGACCGTTCAGGCCCCGGTCCAGTATGTAGTCCAGCACGCAGGCGCAGAAGGTGTCCCCCGCCCCGGTGGTCTCGACGGTGCCGCCCAGCCGGAAAGCCGGGACATACACCTTGTGCCCGTTGCTGTAGGCGTAGCTGCCGTCGGCTCCGGCGGTCACGTTCAAAAGCCGGATGTTGGGGTACTCCGCCAGGAGCATGGCCGCGCCCGTGTCGAAGTGGTCCTGGTCGGTCATGAACTGCAGCTCGTTGTCGGCGATCTTCACAACCTCCGCCTGGGCCAGGCCCCAGGCGATCATGGCCTTGGCCACATACATGTCCCGCCACAGCGGCGGACGCAGGTTGGGGTCGAAGGAGATCACCGCCCCGGCGCGCCGGGCCAGGGCCACCGCCTTCACCGTGGCGGCCCGGACGGGCTCGCTGGTGAGGGACAGCGTGCCGAAGTGGAATATCTTCGCGTTCTCGATGAGGCTCTGGGGCACATCCTCCGGGGCAAGCATCATATCCGCTCCCGGGTCCCGATAAAAGGAGAAGTCCCGGTCCCCGTCGGGGGCCGTCTGGACGAAGGCCAGGGTGGTGTGTACCCGCTGGTCGGCCGTGAGACCCCCCATGTCGATGCCCGCGCTCTCCCCCGTCTGCCGCAGCATCCGGCCGAAGGCGTCGTTGCCCACCTTGCCGATGAAGGCGGTCTTACGGCCCAGCTTTTGCAGCATGGCCAGCACGTTGCAGGGGGCGCCACCGGGGTTGGCCTCAAAGATGGGATTGCCCTGTTCGCTCACGCCGTTTTCCGTGAAGTCGATGAGCATCTCCCCCAGGGCCGCCACGTCAAACATCATGCTCACCCCTTCCCCTCTTATTGATTATATATCAATCCCAGACCGTATTCAACAGTTTTTTTGTTCACAATTCAGAACTTTTCCGTTTTTGCCCCGGCGGGCGGGCATTTTTCCCCGCGCGGGATAAATTCGTGAATTTTTCGCTTTACGAACAAAACGCTCCTGGGCTATAATATGGTCATCCGCTGTGAAATAAGCCCCCTTGCGGGGCGCGCAAGGGCCAAGGCCCGGCGGACAGACCAGGAGGTATTTTATGAAGCTGCAGATCGATCCGGATCTATCCTATGCCATGGCCCTGGAGGGTGGCGGCGCCAGAGGGGCCTACCAGATCGGCGCCTGGAAAGCGCTGACGGAGGCGGGCATCCACATCTCGGCGGTGGCCGGCACGTCCGTGGGGGCCCTCAACGGGGCGCTGATCGCCATGGGCGACGTGCAGCGGGCCGAGGAGCTTTGGTCCAACATCCATTACTCCGAGGTGATGGACGTGGACGACGAGGAGATGGGCGACCTGCTCCGGGGCGATCTGCGGGAGCTGGACGTGCGTAAGCTCCTGGACAAGGTGGGCGGCATCATCCGCAACCGGGGCCTGGACGTGACGCCCCTGCGCAACTGGATACGCCAGGTGGCGGACCCGGCAGTCATCCGCGCCTCCGACATTGAGTTTTACATCGTCACCTACTCCGTCACCGACCAGAAGGAGCTGGAGCTGCGGGCCAAGGACCTGACGGACGACGAGCTGCACGATATGCTGCTGGCCAGCGCCTATCTGCCCGCGTTCCGCATCGAGCGGCTGGAGGGCAAGCTCTACGCCGACGGCGGTGTGCGGGACGTGCTGCCCCTGCACGTGCTCATCGCCAACGGCTACACCCATATCATCGCCATGCGGCTGTACGGCCCCGGCATCATGCGGCCCGTCCGCATCCCTGAGGGCACCGACGTCTACACCCTGGCGCCCAAGGAGAAGCTGGGCGGCGTGCTGGAGTTCGAGGCGGAGCAGAGCCAGAAGAACATCCGCCTGGGCTACTACGACGCCAAGCGCTTTCTCTATGGGCTGAAGGGCGAGAGCTATTACATCGACGCCCAGTGGAGCGAGGAGCAGGCCCGGCAGTTTTTGTGCGCCGCCGTGCAGCGGGCCGAGCCGGACCCGGCGCTGTCCCTGCGGGCCATCCACGAGAAGCGGCTGCCCGCCCTGGCGAAGAAGCTGAAGACGGACAAGGACAGCTACATAGACCTGGCCGCGGCGCTGCTGGAAACGGCGGCGGCGCGGCAGGAGCTCCCCCTGTGGCAGATATACACCGAGGATGAGCTGCTGCAGGCTCTGGGCACCGAGGCCGTGGACAGCGCGCTGGCCGCCGGGACGGAGCGCTCCTGGATCGAACGGCTCCAGGATCAGACTGAATGACACAGGAGAAGAAACATGGAACATTTTGACGAGCTGGAACTGGCGGACTGCCCCTGCTGCGGCGGCATCGGGAGCATCGAGGAGGAGGGCGGCTGGTGCGTCTACGTCCAGTGCCTGGACTGCGGCGCCCACACGGCGGAGCTGTCCTACAAGGACGAGGAGCAGCGCCGCCAGGCCGCGAAGATGGCGGCGGTGAACTGGAACTTCGGAAAGGTGATCCGCCCCAATCCCGGAGACTGAGGCATCAGCGCATCCGGGTCCCATAGTGCTGCAAGACCACCCTTTCGCCAAGGCGAAGGGGTGGTCTTGATCGTTTTATCCCGGCCTCACAGGCCCAGCCGCTCAAACTGCTCCGGCGGGCTGTCATGGGCCGCCATGGCCGCCTTCAGCTTAGCCGCCATCTCCGCCTCCAGCGCCTCATCGTGGATGGGATGCTCCTGTTCATAGTCGCAGGTCAGATCGTACAGGCAGCTGTCCCGGTTCTGCTCCGCCCGCTTGGAATACTCCTGGGAGGGGTTTTTGAAGTCCACGATATCCGCCGGGATGCGGAAGACGGGATACCCTGTCCAGGACAGATGGCCAAAGCCGATCTTCCCGTAATCCTCCGGGGCGATGCAGCCCACGCCGTAATACTGGCGCAGGGTGGTGGGCGTGGCGGCATAGACATACAGGGGCCGATTGCTCTCGTCCCTGGCCGCGCGCATATAGGTATAGCGGCCGTCGGTGTAGTTGACGCTCTTGCCGAAATAGCCGTAGATGATCCCGTCCCGCAGCGCCTGCGTCTGGCCCAGAAGGGCGGGCATCAGGTCCTTGCCGTGGATGGGATAGTGCAGCTGCCCCATATCCACGCCGAACTGGTTCAGGATGGTGGGGAACATGTCGATGTTTTGGGTCAGGCCGGAAAAGCGCTTCACCTTTGCCTGGGGATGCCACACGATCAGAGGGATGTGGAACACCTCGTTGTAGGCGGGCATGTAGTTTTTCGCCATATAGTCATGCTCGCCCAGCATATAGCCGTGGTCCGTGGTGAAGATGACCATCGTGTCGTCCCACATATCGTGTCGGTCCAGCACGTCCAGTATCTTGCCGATGTAGTGGTCGGTCATGGTCAGCAGCGCCTTGTACCGCACGTTCAGATGGCGGGTCTCCTGGTCCGTGAAGATGTTCTTCCGGTATTCCGGCCAGTAGCAGGGGATGCCCTCGTAATCGTCGCCGTCCTCCTCCCGGTACAGGTCGATGTACTTCTGGGGCACATCGAAGGGCTCATGGGGATCGAACCCCTCCACCCACAGCAGGAAATTGTCCGCCTGGGCGTTGTCCTCCAGCCACTGGGCGGCCTTGGTCATGGTGACGGGGCTGGGGTACTCATCCTCGCTGGCGAAGCGGCCGTACGTCTCGTCGTGCTCCTGGGAGTAGATGCCCTTGTATCCCTCCGGGCGCTGCTGGGTCACCACGCCCTCCCGGCAGGCGGGCATGTTCAGAGAGTCGAACTCCTGGCCCCGGATGATCTCATTGGCGGTGAAGTCGTTCCAGTAGTTCTCCCCGCCCACATGCAGGTACAGATAGTGGTCCGTGACCAGGCGGGTGTATACGTTTTTCGTCTTCAGCAGCGCCGGGAGGGTCTGATCAAAGGGCTCGATGCCGCCCCAGGGCTTCTCCAGAAAGTTCAGCCGCCCGGTCATGATGTCCCGCCGGGCGGGCATGCAGGGCGCGGAGCCGCACCAGTGGTTGTCGAACACCGTGCCCCGCGCCGCCAGCCGATCCAGGTTGGGGGTCAGCGCCGGATGCTTGGCGCCGTACATGTTGAGAAAGCGCCGATTCGTGCTGTCGGCCAGAATAAATATGGTCTTCATAGGGTGGGTCTCTCCTTTCGCTCCTCCGCCTTACAGGCCCAATCGCGCAAACTGCTCCTCCGGGCAGCCGACGCGCTTCATCGCCGCCTTCAGCCGATCGGCCATCTGCCGCTGAAGCGCCTCGTCCTGGATGGGGCATTGCTGGGCGTAGTCCTGGCGGATGTTGAACAGCATGGTCTCCCGGTTGTACTCCCGCCGCCGATCGAACACCTGCGAGTCGTTGCTCCAGTGGATGATGTCCGCCGGGAAACGGAACACCGGATAGTCGGTCCAGCTGAGATATCGGCCCATTTCGATGCGGCCGTAATCGGCCACCTGGCAGGCGTCGTCCGCGCCGATGAGCTGGCGCAGCAGCGAGGGGATGGCGGTATACATATACAGCGGCCGATCGCTGTCGTCCTTAGCGGCGCGGATATAGACGTAGGTGCCGTCGTTATAGGCCACCTCATGGCCGAAATAACCGTAAATGATGTCCTGGTGGACCGCGTCCGTCCCGCCCCGCAGCAGCGGCAGCAGGCTCCGGCCGTGGAGGGGATAGGGGATGACCTGCTCCGACACGCCGAAATACTCCAGCATGGTGGGCAGCACGTCGATGTTCTGGGTCAGCGCCTCGCACCGCCCCGGCTTTATATCCGGGTGGCAGACGATCAGGGGGATGTGGAACACCTCGTTGTAGGGCGGCATGTAGTTTTTTGCCATGTAGCCATGCTCGCCCAGGTGGAAGCCGTGGTCCGTGGTGAACACCACCATGGTGTCCTTCCACAGATCGTACTTGTCCATCACGTCCAGTATCTCCCCCACATGCCGATCTGTCATGGTCATCACGGCCTTGCAGGCGTTGCGCAGGTGGCGGGTCTCCGCCTCGCTGAACTCGTTGGGTCCATAGCTGGGATGGGTGTAGTTGGGCCCGTCGTACTCGCCGGGCTTCTCGTACAGGTCCAGATAATACTTGGGCGTGTCATAGGGCTCGTGGGGATCGAAGGCCTCCGCCCACAGCAGGAAATTGTCCGCTTCCCGGTTCTCCTCCAGCCACTGGGCCGCGCCGCTGAGGGTCTTGACGGAGGGGTAGTCCTGCTCATGGGGATAGTGCAGGCGGTTGTCCTGCTCCGCCTCGGTCCACACGCCCTTGTAGCCAGCCGGGCGGGTGCTGCCGCGGATGCCGTTCCGGTCGGGCCGGGTATAGACCGGGTCCTCCTCCTGGCCCCGGAACACGTTCCAGGCGGTGAAGCCCCGGGTATAGTTCTCTCCGCCGGAGATCACATAATGGGGGTGATCGGAGAAGAGGGTGCTGTGGACATTTTTATGCTTGGCCAGGACCCAGGGCAGGGTGAAGTCGAAGGGCTCCATGCCGCCCCAGGGCTTTTCCAGAAAATTCAGCCGACCCGTCAGGATATCCCGCCGGGCGGGCATGCAGGGCGCGGAACCACACCAGTGGTTGTCAAAGACCACGCCCCGCTCCGCCAGGCGGCGGATGTTGGGGGTCAGCGCTGTATCGCCCTGGCCGTAGATGTCCAGCATCCGGCGGTTCAGGGTGTCCAGCAGGATAAAGATCGCTTTCATCGTCGTCCTCCCAGGGAGAGCGCGGCGGCTGTCCGCAGAGCGGACAGCCGCGTCCGGCTCACCACCATTTGATCAGGTCTGTGACCTGGTTTCGCAGATCCACAAATTCCTGGCTCATCACGTCCCGCGGCAGCGGCAGCGGGTTGGGGATGACCGTTTTGACAGAAGTGGGCTTGTTGGTCAGCACCATGATGTTCTGGCTCAGATAGACGGCCTCCTCGATGTTATGGGTGATGAACAGTACCGTGGTGCCCGTCCGCTGCCACAGCTTCAGCAGCTCGTCCTCCAGCTTGAAGCGCAGGTCGATGTCCAGCTGACCGTAAGGCTCGTCCATGAGCAGCAGCTCCGGCTTGGTGGCAAAGGCGCGGGCGATGGCCACGCGCTGGAGCATACTGATGGACAGCTGGCTGGGGTAGTAGTTGCGGAACTTGGTCAGGCCCACGATGTCCAGCATCTCCTCCACGCTGGCGTCTGCCTCCGCCTTGGGCACCCGCTTGATGTCCAGGCCGAAGCGGACGTTCTGCTCCACCGTCAGCCAGGGGAAGGAGGAGTACTCCTGGAAGATGTAGGAGATATTCTGCTTTTTCGGGTCCACCGGGATGCCGTTGACCAGTATCTCCCCGGCGGTGGGCTCATAAAGCCGGGTCAGGCTGTTGAGGAAGGTGGTCTTGCCGCAGCCCGTAGGGCCGACGATGCACAAAAACTCGCCCTCCGATACCTCAAAATTCAGGTCGTCCAGTACCAGCAGGTCGCCGAACTTTTTCGTCAGGTGATTGACAACGACCTTCGGTTCTTTTTTCTCCATATCCGGCGGCCTCCTTTACAGTGTGTGGTCCACGACCCTGTCGATCTCGCGGCGCAGGCGCAGAAACTCCGGGTCGGTATAGTTGCGGGGCCTCGGCAGGTCGATATCGTACTCGGCCTTCACCCCGGTGGGACAGTTGCGCAGCACCAGGATGCGGTCGGCCAGATACACGGCCTCCTCGATGTTGTTGGTCACGAAAATGACCGTGCGTTTTTCCGCCTGCCAGATACGGGTCAGCTCGTCCTGCATCATGTAGCGGGTCTGGGCGTCCAGGTGGCCGAAGGGTTCATCCAGGAGCATCACCAGCGGCTCGTTGCAGTAGGCGCGGGCGATGCCCACACGCTGCTGCATACCGCCCGACAGCTTCACCGGATAGGAGTTTTCAAACCCCTGCAGGCCCACCAGGTCGATGTATCGCTGGGCGCGCTTGCGCCGTTCTTCCTTCTTCACGCCCTGGACCTTGGGCCCGTACTCCACGTTGCCCATCACCGTCAGCCAGGGGAACAGCGCGGTGTTCTGGAACACCATGCCCCGCTCAGGGCCGGGCGCCAGAACGGGTTTGCCCTGGCAAAGCACCTCCCCCGCGGTGGGCATCTCAAAGCCTGCCACCATGTTGAGGATCGTGCTCTTGCCGCACTGGCCGGGCCCGAACAGCACCAGGAACTCGTTTTCCCGCACGGTGATGTTCAGATCGCCGACCACCTGGTACTCGCCATGTTCGGGCTTATTGAAGGATTTGTCCACATGGCGGAACTCGATCAACGCTTCTCTGGAACTCATTTTCCTCTCTCGGCCCAGGCACAGAGCTTGGCCTCCACTCCTCTCATGATAGTCGTGATCAGCAGTCCCGTGATGGCGATCGCCACGATACCGATCATGATCTGGGTCATGTTGCCCACATCCTGACCGCGGACGATCAGCCAGCCCACGCCCTCCGAGGAGCGGATCATCTCCGCCGCCACAATGGTCGCCCACGCGGAGCCCAGCGCCACCTGCAAGCCGGAGAATATGTAGGGCACGGTGGTGGGCAGCACGATGGTGGTGAACAGCTGATAATCCTTCGCGCCCAGCATCTTCGCCGCCCGGATCAGCGTCTCGTCCACGGAGTGGACGCCGTTGTAGGTGGTCAGAGCGATGGTGAAGAAGCAGGCCAGGAAGATCAAAAAGTACTTGGAGCCCTCGTCAAATCCGAACCAGATGATGGACAGCGGTATCCACGCGATGGGCGGGATGGGCCGGAGCATCTGGATGTAGGGCATGAAGATCGCGTCCGCGAACCGATACCAGCCCATCAGCACGCCGATCAGCACGCCGGACAGCGCGCCGATGGCATAGGGGATCAGCATGCGCCGCAGGCTGATGAGGATGTGCAGCGCCATGGTCTTGGTCCCGATGGGCGTGACGAACGCGGCGAAAAAGCCGGAGAACACCGTTACGGGGTCCGGCATGACCGAGCCCAGGGAGGTGTATTTCGTCGCCAGATACCAGATGCACATGAACACGAAGATACCGAAGATGCCATAGGCGACGCGGCGTCCCTTTGTAATACCAGTAGCAAGCATCACATTCTACCTCCCTTGACGAATTTTCTCTGGAAGAACCGGAGGATAGAGGACAGGATGGCGCCCGTGATGGCGATGACCACCATTCCCACGATGACGATATCCAGCCGGAAAATGCCCCGGGCCTGCTGGATCATGAAGCCCAGGCCCTTGGTGGAGGCCAGCAGCTCCGCCGCCACCAGCGTGGTCCACGCGGACCCCAGCGCCACGTCCAGACCGGTGAAGATCATGGGCAGAGCCGAGGGGATGGCCACCTTCGTCAGCAGGTCCCAATTGCTGGCGCCGAAGGTCTGTCCCACCCAGAGGTGGACCGTCTTCGTCTGCTTGATGCCGGAATAGCTGTTGATGACCATGGCCACCATGGCCGCGATGAAGATGACCAGCGCCTTGGACATATAGCCGATGCCCACCAGGGTGACCATCACGGAGGTCCAGGCCACGCCGGGGATGGTACGCACCAGGTCGAACACCGGGCGGACGAACATATCGATCTTGTCGTTCCACGCCATGAAGATACCCAGGGGGATACCGATAGCCGCGCCGATGAGGTAGCCGCCCAGGGCCACCTGCAGGCTGGCGAACACATGCTGGAACAGCGTCGCCCCGTCGGGCTTGGTCTCCACCCACTTTCTCAGGAACGTCTTGAACACCTTTATCGGCGACGGTAGCACGTTTGAGCGGAAAATGCCGAGCCCATCCGTCACCAGCCACCAGATAAAGATGCCGACGCACACGGACAGCACGCTGATGAACAGGTAGCGGTCCAGCCGGATCTTTTGTTTTTTCTGCACAGAGCTATCTCCCTTCTGCTTGCACCGGGAGCGATGATCAAACCCATGGCCGTCTGCCGCTGCCGGGCCCGGCTTTCGCTCCGATTTATTTGAAAAAGGGGGCATGAAAGCCATGTCCCCTTTTTCCGATTTGAACTATTCTGTTCTCAGTCCAGCGCAGCGGCCTGGACCTCGATGCCCAGAGCGTCCATCACAGGACCGGGGTTGATGGCCTCCTCGATCATGGCCACCTGGTCCTCCTCGATGGTGCCGATGGAGGCGAAGAAGTCGCCCACCTGCAGCGCGCCGGAGCCCAGACGGAAGTCCTCGGCCTCCATGTCCTTGCCAGTCAGGAAGGGACGGATCTCGGTCTCGTAGGCCACGTCCTCCTCGGTGGCGGGCTTGCCGTTCTCAGAATAGAACTTGTAAGCAAACTCGTTGCGGATCTCAGGATCCTGCAGGTCCTCGGCGGCCTTGTACATGGCGCGCAGGAACAGGACCACGTCGTCGTACCGATCCTCCAGGATGTCCTTGCGGACCAGGAAGCCGTTGTTGAAGTTGGTGTCGGTGGCGTCGTAAGCGTCGGCGACCTTCACGAAGCCGTTCTCCTCCATCATGTTGGCGTAGTCCACGTCGGTGGCCACGAACACGTCGCCCTCGCCGGTGATGACGGCCTGGGCAGCGGCGGCACGGTCCATGTTCAGGTACTCATAGTCCACGCCCGCCTCCAGACCGAACTGGGCGAAGTAGGACGCGGCGGCCCACTGCTCCATGGTGGAGGTGGGGCCAAGCACCCGCAGGCCCTTCAGGCTCTCGGCGCTGCCGTACATCTCGGGCTTGCCCTCGATCTCGCCCTTATAGTTCAGCGCGTCGCAGTCGGGCTGCATGTAGATGGACAGGGTGGCGGAGCCGTTGTCGGACTCACCGATCCAGTCGCACAGGCCGGAGGCCATGGAGTACACGGACGCCAGGCCGTTGGAGGCCACGTCCAGCTGCTCGGCGGCCAGGCCCTCGTTCTCCGGGGAGCCGTTGGGGAACACGATCAGGTTCACATCCAGGCCCAGCTCCTCGTAGTAGCCCTGCTCCTCGGCATACACGGTGGGGATGGAGATGATGTTGGACTGAACGCCCACGTTCAGCGTCTCGCCGCTGGCGGTGAAATCATCGTCGGCCAGCGCGACAGCCCCCAGAGCGGCCACCATGGTGAGTGCCAGGGTCAGCGCCAGGAATACTTTAAACGTTCTTTTCATGAGAGCATCCTCCTTATAAAATATACTCACATTTTACACAAAAACCGCACAAAATACTAGCAAAATTTTGATACTATTTTTCAATTTGTTGACCATGGCCTCCGTCCGCGCCCCTTTTTCCGCCCCCGCCTGACCGCAGGTCGGAGGGGGAACAGTGGAAGCGGCGACGGAAAATGGTGGAGAAATAGCTGACGTTGGGGATGCCGATGCGGTCGGCCACCTCGGAGATGCGCAGACCTGTGGTCTCCAGCAGCTCCCGGGCCTTTTGCAGGCGCAGGTCCGTGAGAAACTCCGAGAAGTTCATCCCTACCTCCTGCTTGAACCGACGGGACAGATATTCCCGGTTCAGGAACACATGGTCAGCCACCATGTTCAGCGTGAGGTCCTCCGTATAGTGGCGGCTGATGAAATCCATCGCCCGGCTGATGGCGTCGGAATAGCGGCTGCCCAGCCGCTCCAGCACGCCCTCCAGCTCCGACAGCGCGCCCTCCAGCTGCGCCATGTCCTCCGCCTGTTCCAGGCGCCCCGCGCACCGCTCTATCCTGTCCGGGTCCCACTGTCTCAGCGCCCCGCACGCCCCCAGCAGGCCCCGCCGGAACGCCTCCGCATCCGGATGCTCCTCCCGGGCCAGCGCCACCGTCTCCCGGAGGGAGTCCAGCGCGCCGGACCAATTCTGGTTTTCCAGCCGGAGCATGGTCTGGGTCGCCATCTTCTGCAGCTTCTCCGTGCGCTGGCCGTACTCCGCGTACCGGACCGCGCCGCCGCCGTAAAATTTGTCCAGATACGACTCCACCGCCTCCCGGATGGCCGTACCCAGCCAGGCCGTACGGAAAAACATCCGGCTCCGGCCCAGATGGCCCCGGATGCGCTCCTCCACCGCCGTGAAGTATGCGTCCAGCATGGCGTTGAGCGCGTCCTCGCCGTCCCAGTGCCGATCCGTTGCCCGCAGATTCATCATCAGCACTGTCATCTCGTCGGTATAGGGATACACCACCAGGTTCTCATAGTCCCCTGCCACCGCGGCCACCACCGCCTCGGTGTCCCGGTCGCCGCCGGAAAAGCACAGCGCGATGAAGGGAGCGTTGTCCAGCAGGAAGATGTTGTTTCGCCGCAGGTCCTTCTCCGTGATGATGTACGGCTCCCGGCCGTCCCCCGCCACCTTTTTCAGGTAGTCGTTGCGCTTCATGTGGTCGGTCTGCCGCTCCACGCCCTGCCGCTCCCGGCGGGCCTGCACCTTTCGGAGTATCTCTCCCATGGACTGGGCCGACAGCTCGAATTTCAGCACGTAGTTGTCCGCCTGGTCCAGCACGGCCTGCCGGGCGTATTCAAACTCGTCGTGGCAGGTGAGCATGATCACCGACGTGCCGGGATACTGGCTCTTGATGGCACGCAGCAGCTCCAGCCCGTCCATTTTCGGCATGGTGATGTCCGCGAACACCAGGTCCACCGACTCCTCCTGCATGATCTGCAGCGCCCGGCTGCCGGAGGCGGCCGTGCCCACGATCTGCTGGGTGCTGTCCGCATCCCGGATACACTGGACGATGTATTGGGCGATCAGCACCTCGTCGTCAACCACCAGTATCCTCATGGGGGGCCCTCCTTCCTGTGCTCGCGTTCAAAAGGCGCTGGCCTACCAGGCTCATGAGCGGGTGCTCATATCCGTCGATGCGCAGCGTCACCTGGGTATATCGGCCGTACTCGCTGGCGATCTCCACGCCGGAGCTGCCGCCGTAGACGATGCCCAGCCTCTTTTTCACGTTCTGGATGCCCACGCCGTGGTGGCGGCCCACCGAGGCATATTGGCCCGCGGCGACCTGGGCCAGCCGCTCCGGGGCGATGCCCTCGCCGTTGTCCCACACGGTCAGCGTCAGCACGCCGTCCTCCGCGGCGGCGGTGATGCGTATCTCGCAGTCCGTCTCCCGATCCGCGAAGCCGTGGAAAAAGGCGTTGCCCACGATGGGCTGGAGGATCATCCTGGGCACCAGCACATCCGTCAGCCGCTCCGGTATCTGCTGCACGAAGGCCACCTGCTTGTCCGTGCGGCAGTTCATGATGGATACATAGTTCGCCAGCAGATGGCACTCCTCCCCCAGCGTCACCAGCGGTATCTCCGAGGACGAGGGGATGTACACCAGCTCCACGAACTGGCTCATCATGCGGCTGGCCTGGTCGATCTTGCCCATGGCCAGCAGGCTCTTGATGGCGGTGAGGGTGTTGTGCATGAAGTGCTGGCTCAGCTGGGACTGGAGAAAATCGTATTCCGTGCTCAGCCGCTCCGCCTCCCGGCGCTGCACGTCCTGGATCAGCGCCTGGATCTGCGTGATCATGCGGTTGAAGGCGGCGCCCAGCACCGACACCTCCTGGTAGCGGGTCTGCACAGGGAAGGTCTGCAGGTGCTCCGGCTGCAGGGAGCTGATGCACAGCGTCAGCGCCTTCAGATCGGCCATCGCCCGCTGCACCCGGGCATAGGCGAACAGCATCGCCAGCGCCCCGGTGAGCACCACCGTCATGAGGCACGCGGCCAGCACGTGGGCCACGCTGGCCAGCAGCCCCGACATGTTTTGCTCCTCCACGAATACCCAGCCGCTCTCCTCGTCGTGGTAGTTGGAGACCATATAAAGCTGCCCGGACAGGCGGGCGATCTTGGAGCTGCCATAGCCGTATCTCTGCTCAAAGGCGGCGATACTGGTGCGCCAGGTGCCGATCAGCTGGGGGTTGGAGTGGCAGATCACGATGCCGTTCTTGTCCAGGATGTACACCCGGTCGCTCTCGTCCACCAGCCTTTGCAGGGCCCGAAACTGCACGTCCTGGGAGGTGTTGATGACGATGACCGCCACGGCCCTGCCCTGCTCGTCATACACGGTCCTGCCGTAGGACAGAAAATAGCTGCCCAGGTCGCCCCCATCGATGAACCGCAGGTTCCAGCTGGTCTCCGTCTCGCCGCTGTAGTGCTTGATATACCAATAGGAATTGAGCAGGCTCCGGATGCTCTCGTCGGTCTCGTTGTCGGTCATGTACACCTGCCGGGCGTTGATGATCACGTCCATGGTCACCTCGATGCCCACACTGTCCAACAGCGCCTGGGTCTCGTCCAGCTCCCGCTGGATGACCGTCTCGTCCAGCGGTTCCTGGGTGAGCAGGGGATACAGCGTGTCGTAGATCAGGTCCATGGCGTTCTCCATGGAGTGACGATGGCCCCCGCAGACGTCGCTGATCTGCTCCAGGACCTGGATGCGGGCCTGGCCCTTCTCCTCCAGAACGAATCGCAAGGTAAAATAGGACACCACCGCCACGGCGATCACCAGCACGCATACGATGCACACAGCCACCGTCCCGTACACCACGCCGGACAGTTTCCGTCGGCCTCTCCCGATGGTCGTCGTCATACGATCTCCCCCTCTCCTGCGTCTTTTCGGCCGGGTCCGCCATCCGGCCTCGTCTGTTATAATAACAGTATAGCAGATTTTCACAAACTTCGCCACTGTTCGCCGCCATCGATTTTGACCAGTTGCATTGACAATCCGCCGGGAACCTGTTACGGTAGAGGGGAACGCTCCCCGGAGCGTCACTACAATGGGAAGAAGGCGTCCGCCATGCCCCCTGTCAACGTCCTCATCAAGCCCGCCTCCTCCGCCTGCAACATGGACTGCGCCTACTGTTTTTATAAGGATGTGTCCCAGCACCGGGAGCACGCCTTTGAGGGGATGCTGTCCCTGGAGCGGATGGAGCGGATCATCGCCGCCGCCATGGCCTACGCCGAGGGGGTGTGCTCTTTCACCTTCCAGGGCGGCGAGCCCACGCTGGCGGGGCTGGATTTCTACCGCCAGGTGACGGCGCTGGAGCGGCGCTACGCCAAGCCCGGCGTGGAGATACGCAACGCCATCCAGACCAACGGCTTCGCCGTGGACGAGCAGTGGGCCCGTTTCTTTGCGGAAAACCGTTTCCTGGTGGGGCTGTCCCTGGACGGCCCGGCGGAGATACACGACCGCAACCGCCGCAGCGCAGCCGGGAAGGGCACCTTCAATCAGGTGATGCGCACGGTCCGGCTGTTCGACCGTTTCCATGTACAGTACAACGTCCTGTGCGTGGTCACCGGGCCCAACGCCCGCTCCATCCAGCGCATCTATAACTTCTATCGGCAGCAGGGTTTCCGCTGGCTCCAGTTCATCCCCTGCCTGGAGCCGCTGGACCAGCCCCGGGGCGGGGCGGAATATCACCTGTCCGTGGAGAAATACGGCGAGTACCTGATCCGCATCTTTGACCTGTGGTTCCAGGACCTGAAAAAGGGCGTCTACGTCAGCATCCGCCATCTGGACAACTGGCTGTGGATGCTGCTGGGCCAGCCGCCGGAGTCCTGCAACATGACGGGCCAGTGCTCCATCCAGTTCGTGGTGGAGGGGGACGGCGGGGTCTATCCCTGCGACTTCTATGTGCTGGACGAGTTGCGCATCGGCACGGTGGGCCAGCAGTCCTTCGCCCAGATGGCGGCCAGCGACGCCGCCCGCCGATTCGTGGAGGCCTCCCTGGCTCTGCCCGACGACTGTCGCGCCTGTCCCTTCGTGGGCCTGTGCCGCAACGGCTGCCGACGGGACCGCCTGCTCACGGACGGCGGCCTGCCCGGACAGAACTATTACTGCCAGGCCTACCGCCGCTTCTTCACCGAGCGGGGCCAGCAGCTCCGCCAGGCCGCCCGTCTGGTCATGCAGATGCGCGCCGCCATGCCCCCCAACGATCTGTAAAAAAACTATAAACCCAGGGCGGGAGCATCATACCGATGCTCCCGCCCTGGTCATCTCCCCGACAAATGGGAAGTTGTGAAGGCAAACACAAGGCTCTTCCATTCTCGCCTATACTCTGGTTCCAACCTCTACTGCAATGCGCAAGATACGTTCCCGCATGTCCTCCGGCATGTGGCCGAGGATGCGGTGATCCCAAGCTACTCCGTCCAGACAGTCGGCGGCATAGAGCAAGTAGTGGACATCGACCCCGCGAAAATCGCCGCAGGCAGTCAGGGAGGCGCATTCCATTTCCACGGCGGCGCAACCCTCGGCTTTCCGGCGTGCCATGGCTCCTCTCGTCTCCCGGTATACGGCATCCGTGGTCCAGACCTTCGCCTTGCGGAAGGGCACCTTCAGCTCGTCAAGGATTGTAATCAGACGCGCCGCTGTTTTGACCTCTATGTAATCGGAGGGCGGGGCGTAGTGGTAGCTTGTGCCCTCGTCCCGGTATGCCGCAGTCGGGACGATGAGATGCCCGCTTGTCAGTTTCTTATCCAGCGACCCCGCTGAGCCGAAAAAGAGGAGCTTCCTCGCCCCCATGGCGATCACCTCCTCCAGGACGATGGCGGCGGCGGACCCGCCGATGGGCGATTGGTAATAGGCCATTGCCTGTCCCTGGACTTCAAATTTCCATATCGGAATGGGACGCCCGCTTTGGCTGGCCGCGATCTGTTCCACCGGGAAGAGCGAAGTGAGCAAATTCGTGGTTTTCGCGGAAAAGGCAGATAAGACCGTTTCCGGGAACCCTGGCACTGCGTTCGCTATATCCCGCGCCGTGAGGATCTCCTCTCCGCTACGTTCAAAGGAATCAATAATCATTTTGAGACCCCCTTTAAA
>CANROZ010000006.1 GCA_947632365.1 uncultured Oscillospiraceae bacterium | reverse complement strand
TACATCACGTATACCGTGTCGCACATCTGGGCGATGACGCCCAGGTTGTGGCTGATGAGCAGCACGCTCATGCCCGTGTCCCGGCTCAGGTCCCGGATCAGGCGCAGTATCTGCGCCTCGATGGTCACGTCCAGAGCCGTGGTGGGCTCGTCGGCGATGAGCAGCTTGGGCTTGCAGATCATGGCCATGGCGATCATGACCCGCTGCCGCAGACCGCCGGACAGCTCGTGGGGGTAGGCGTTGAAGCGCTTTTCCGGCTCGGAGATGCCCACCCGCTCCAGCATGCGGATGGCCTCCGCCTTGGCCTCGGCGCGGGATACGTCCTCGTGCAGCAGCAGCGCCTCCCGCATCTGCTTGCCCACCGTGATGACCGGATTGAGGCTGGTCATGGGCTCCTGGAAGATCATGGCCATGTCCTTGCCCCGGATGCGCTGCAGGGCCTTGTCGGAGAGGCCCGTCAGCTCCTGGCCGTCCAAAAAGATGCTGCCTCCGGTGATGCGGCCGGGGTATTTCAAAATGCCCATCACGGACCGGGCGATCATGCTCTTGCCGCAGCCGGACTCGCCCACGATGCCTACCACCTGGCCCTTGGGGATGGTCAGGGACACGTCGTCCACCGCAGGCACGTATCCCCGCTCGGTGAAAAAGCCGGAGGACAGGTGTTCGATTTTCAGTGTCATATCGTCCATGTCCGGCTCCTTATTCGTTATTGAGGTGGGGGTCCAGGGCGTCCCGGAGCCCGTCGCCCAGGAAGTTGCAGCACAGCACCACCAGCATGATGGCCGCGCTGGGGGCCAGGCTGATCCAGGGGGCGTTGTAGAGGAACTGACGGCCCATATTCACCATCAGGCCCCAGGAGGAGTTGGGCAGCTGCACGCCCACGCCCAGGAAGCTAAGGGAGCTCTCCGTCAGGATGGCGGAGGGGATGTTCAGGGTGAACAGCACGATCAACGCGGGCAGGCAGTTGGGGAAGATATGACGCCGGATGATGCGCCCCGAGGGCACGCCGATGCTCCTGGCCGCCTGGACGTACTCGCTCTCCTTCAGGGAGATGGTCTCTGAGCGGGCCACCCGGGCCACGCTGGCCCAGCCCACCAGGGCCAGAGCCATGAAGATGTTCATCATGCCGCCGCCCAGGGTGTACATGATGACCATGGCCAGCAGCAGCGAGGGAAAGGCCAGCATCACATCCGCGAAGCGCATGATGATGTAATCGATCTTGCCGCCCATATATCCGGCGATGACGCCCATGAACACGCCGATGACCATGCTGATGAGGGTGGGCACCACGCCCACCGCCAGGGAGATGCGCGCGCCGTACAGAAGGCGGGTGAGCACGTCCCGGCCCATCTCGTCCGTGCCCAGCCAGTGGGCGCCGGAGGGGGGCTTCAGCCGGATGGAGGGGTCGCCCACGGTGGCGTCATAGGGGGAGAGGATGGGCACGAATATGGCGGCCAGCACCAGCAGGACCAGGATCACCGCCGAGGCCACGGCCAGCTTGTTTTTCCGGGCCATGCGCCGCAGCTGCACGCTCAGGCTCTCGCTCTCGCCGATCTGGCTGGCCAGCTCCTCGGAGACGGCCGCCGTTTTTGTCTTGAATACCGCCATGTCAGACCTCCTTCCGGATGCGGGGGTCCAGCACGCTGTACAGGCAGTCCGCCACCAGATTGCCCGCGATGACCAGCACCGTGGCGAAGATGACGGAGCCCTGGAGCAGGGGCACGTCCCGGCCGGAGATGGCGTCCACGCACAGCCGCCCGATGCCCGGCAGAGAGAAGATGGTCTCGGTGATGACCGCGCCGGAGAGAAGGGAGGATATCTGGATGGCCATGACGGTGACCACCGGGATGAGGGCGTTGCGCAGAGCGTGGAACACCACCGCGCCCGACACGCTCCGGCCCTTGGCCCGGGCGGTATCGATGTAATCCGAGCCCATCACCTCCAGCAATGTGGAGCGGGTCAGCCGGGCCACCGACCCGGCGCTGCTCCAGCCCAGGGCGATGGCGGGCAGGATGTAGCACACCAGCCCCTCCTTCGTCCCCTGGATGGGGAACCAGCCCAGCTTGTAGGCCAGCAGAAATTGCAGCACCATGGCCGTCATGAACACGGGCACCGAGACGCCCAGCAGGGAAAAGCCCATGCCGATCCGGTCCGCCAGCTTATCCTTGCGCATGGCGGAGATCACGCCGCAGACGATGCCCACCACCCAGGCCACCAGCGCCGCCATCACGGACAGCTTGATGGTCACGGGGAAGTAGGTGGCGATCAGCTCGGAGACGGGCTTGTGGTACTTGATGCTGGTGCCCATGTCCCCGGTGAACAGGCCGGCGATGTACATCCAGAACTGGACGTACCAGGGCTTATCCAGGCCCAGCTCCGCGATGATCGTCCTCTCGGCCTCGGCGTTGTAGTGCTCGCCCATCATGGTGGCGATGGCGTTGCCCGGCAGGACGCGCAGGATGAGATAGATGATGAGCACCACCCCGATCAGGACGGGGATGGAGCTTATCACGCGCCGGACGATGCTTTTCAGTGTGCTCATGGGGTCACTTCCTTGCTGCGCGAAAATAGGCTAAGCGGGCGTCGGGGATCCCGGCGCCCAGCTTACATGTGTTTGCCTTTTGTTCAGTTCATCTCCACGTCACGGACGAAGAAGTTGGAGAACCCGGCCCAGTGGGGCACGAAGGAGGCCACCTTCTCGCCGATGCAGAACAGGTGCGCCCTCTCATACAGAGGCACCACAGCGGCGTCCTCTACCACGATGGCGTGCTCGATGGCCTGGTACTCGGCCATGCGCTCATCGTCGTCGATGATGGAGCTGGCGGCGTCCACCCGGTCCTTGATCTCCTGGTTGGCATAGTTCAGGCTGCGGCCGGAGGTGCTGTTGGAGAAGAAGGTGCCCAGAATGTTGGCGGGGTCGTTGTAGTCCATGGTCCAGGTGCCAAGGAAAGCGGGCATCTCCTCGGTCTTACGGAAGTCCAGCCAAGCGGACTCGTCATAGCTCTTGATCTCGGCGGTGATGCCCACAGCGGCCAGGTCCTGGGCAATCTGCTGATAGACCATGGCGGTGGTGTCGCCGCTGGAGGAGTCCAGGGAGAACTCGAAGGTGATCTGGCCTTCCTCATAGCCAGCGTCGGCCAGCAGGGCCTTGGCCCCCTCGGGGTCGTAGTTGATGGGCTCCAGATCGTCGTTGTGGCCCCAGACGCCGGTGGCGATCATGCCGTTCTGGATGATGCCGTCGCCGCCGTAGAAGTTATCCAGCAGGCTCTGACGGTTGATGGCCATTTGCACGGCCTTGCGCACGTTCACGTCGGACAGGAACTCATTGTTCTCGTTCATGCTCATGAAGGTCACGCCCACGCGGTAGCCGGGCACGATGGAGTCGGCGTAGGTGGTCTTATAGACGCTGTCGATGATGGAGCTGTCCAGCGCGTCCAGGTCGATGATGTCCAGCTCGCCTTTCTGGAACATGAGGTTCTGGGTGTTGGCGTCGGGCACCACGTTCATGACCACCACGTCCGCATCAGGGGCCTCGCCCCAGTAGTTCTCGTTGCGGGTCAGGGTGAAGTGGTCGTTGGGGACCCACTCGCTCACGATGTACGGACCGGAGCCGATGGTGTAGGCAGGCTCTGTTCCGAAGTCCCCCACGCTCTCCACGGTCTCTTTGTCGACGATGCTCATGGCGGGGGAGGTGAGCTCGGCGATGTATCCGGCGTTGGCGGCCACCAGGGTCAGGGTGAAGGTCAGATCGCCCGTGACCTCGATGCCCTCCAGTTCCTCAGCCTCGCCGTCCAGCAGGGCCTCAGCGCCCACCACTTCTTCGGCGATGTCATAGTTGCACGCCTTGGGGGCGGTCAGCAGGTGCTCGAAGGTGTACTTCACGTCCTCGGCGGTCAGGGGGTTGCCGTTGGAGAACTCCACGCCGTCCACCAGGGTGAAGCTGTAGGTCAGGCCGTCGTCAGACACGCTGTAGTCCGCCACCAGGGAGGGGACGATGTCCGTGCCCCCGTCGGGGTTGACCTTGATCTCGAACAGACGGTCGAACACGTTGTGGGGGATGAAGTAGTCGTCGGTGGTCTGCGCCACGTCCAAGGTCAGGATGTCGCTCTCGCTGGCCAGGTTCAGGACTTTCTCCTCATCGGCCGCGTAGGCGGGGATGGCGGCGATGGTCAGGACCATCACCAGAGCCAGAAGGAACGCTAGATGCTTTCTCATACAGGAAATACCTCCAATTGAATTTCTGGGCCTAACTATAGCGGAAAATAGCTGCAATGACCATGGTGTCAAATGCTTTTTTGTTTGCAAAAAGTGCTGTCAGCACAAATCAGGGTCCGGGAACGGCCCGGATACGCTTGTCAAGGGGGCGGGGACGGTGGTATCATCGGACCATGGAACAGGAGCGGATACAATATAAATTATTGCGCAGCGCCCGCCGGACGGTGTCGGTGGAGATACGGCCTGACGGGAGCGTACTGGTCCGGGCGCCCCGGCGGATGAGCGCCGCCGCGGTGGAGGCGTTCGTAGCCTCCCGGCGGGGGTGGATCGAAAAGCACAGAGCCGCCGTGCTCCGGCGCCGGGCGGCGCTGGACCGGGTGGAGCCCTTCACCAGGGAAGAGCTGGCGGCGCTCACGGACCGGGCCCGGGAGGACCTGGCCCGGCGGGCGGCCCGTTTCGCGCCCCTGGTGGGGGTGGGCTACGGCCGGATCACCATCCGGAAGCAGCGGACCCGGTGGGGCAGCTGCAGCGGCAAGGGCAATTTGAATTTCAACTGCCTGCTGATGCTGGCGCCGGAGGATGTGCGGGATTATGTGGTGGTCCACGAGCTGTGCCACCGCCGCTATATGGACCACTCGCCCCGGTTCTGGGCGGAGGTGGAGCGGGTGATGCCGGATTGGCGCGCCCCGCGCCGCTGGCTGCGGGAAAACGGCACGGCCCTGCTGGCCCGCCTGGACAGGAGCCGGGAGACGGATACATTATAATTTTTAACGGTCACGCGGAGAGCTTGCAATGAGCAGCTCTCCGCTTTTTGTTTCCGGTGGGGCGGCGGACCATTCCATTTTTGGGGCGGGAATTTCCCGTCCTTTTTTGTCAAAACTAGATGTTGTGGCAGCAAAAATGGCCGCGCACAATAGGAAAAAATTTACAGCGGATTTTCATAGAAAAAATGTTTTTTCCCCCTTGCAATTTGGAAATAGTGCCTCTATAATAAAGCCATGTGGGGCGAAGTGGGGAAAAGTGTTTAATTTTCCCACAGATGTGACAGGAGGTGAGCCGGATGACAGGTGAATATCAGCATTCACTGGACGCCAAGGGCCGTCTGTTCATCCCGGTGCGCCTTCGGGAGGAGCTGGGACCGGAATTTTACGTCACGCTCTCCATGGACCACTGCCTCAACGCCTACAGCGCGGAGCAGTGGAAGGTGTTCTCCGACAAGGTGAACGCCATGCCCTACGTGAAGCAGCGGGCCATGCGGCCCCTGTTCTCCAACGCGTGCAAGTGCGAGCTGGATGCCCAGGGGCGGGTACTGCTGCCCCAGGCCCTGCGGGACCGGGGCGGCCTGAGCAAGAACGTGACGGTGCTGGGCTCCAACAACCACGCGGAATTTTGGGACAGCGACGAGTGGGCCGCCATCCGTGACGACGAGGCGTCGCCGGAGAACATCGCGGCGGTCATGCAGGAGCTGGACTTCTGATGCGGCATGAGAGCGTATTGCTCCAGGAGTGCCTTCGGTACCTGGAGGTAGACCCGTCCGGCGTCTATGTGGACGGGACGTTGGGTATGGGCGGCCATTCGGAGGCCATTTTGGAGAAGCTGACCGACGGCAGGCTCATCGGCATCGACCGGGACGAGCGGGCGCTGGCATACGCCCGGGAGCGGCTGGCCCCCTTCGGCGACAGGGCCGTGCTCATCAAGGGCGAGTTCGGGGACCTGGGCGCCATCCTGGACGGGCTGGGCGTGGACAAGGTCAACGGGATGCTCTTCGATCTGGGGGTTTCGTCCCCCCAGCTGGACGATAAGGAGCGGGGCTTTTCCTACATGCAGGACGCGCCGCTGGACATGCGGATGGACGAGGGCTCCCGCCTCACCGCCCGGGAGATACTCAATACCTGGTCGGAAGCGGAGCTGCGCAGTATCTTTTGGCGCTACGGCGAGGAGCGATATGCTGGGCGCATCGCGGCGGCGGTGGCCGCCAGGCGGGAGGAGACGCCCATCGAGACCACGGGACAGTTCGTGGACATCATCCGCAAGACCATGCCCGCGGCGGCGCTGCGGGAGAAGCAGCACCCGGCGAAGCGATGCTTTCAGGCGGTGCGTATCGCGGTCAACGACGAGCTGGGCCAGCTGGAGCGGATGCTGGACACGGCCCCGGACAGGCTCCTGGAGGGGGGACGGCTGCTGATCATCAGCTTCCACTCCCTGGAGGACAGGATCGTGAAAGAAGCGATCCGAAAGCGTGAGAACGGCTGCACATGCCCGCCGGATTTTCCGGTGTGCACCTGCGGCTTTGTGAAGACCCTCAGAAGCGTCACGAGAAAACCCGTCCTTCCGGGCGAGGAAGAAGTGGCGGGCAACCCCCGGGCCAGAAGCGCCCGGCTGCGTATCGCGGAAAAGGTGTGACATGGCAGACGTCAAAACATTCAAAAGCTATAACTTCGTGACCGGCGCCGTGGACGGCACGCAGGCCTATGATTTCAGCTACCCGGGCCTGTACGTGGACGAGGAGGTCTACGACGAGCCCCGGAAGGAGCGGCCAGCCCGCAAGGCCAGGCCCCAGCCCCGGGAGTGGATCAAGGAGGACGTGCGCACCCGCATCCGGGAGCGGACCGCCCCCAAGAATGCCCAGGGCCTTCCGGTGCTGTCCCTGTTGGGCGCGGCGGTGGCCGTGGTGCTGATCACCATGATGCTGCTGGCTCAGATACGCCTGACCGACGTGTCCTACAGCGCGGCAGAGCTGGAGGACCAGATCGCGGAGCTGGAGCTGGAGCGGGACAAGCTCACCGTGGAATACGAGACCATTTTCAACCTGAAGGACGTAGAGTCCTACGCCGTAGACTATCTGGGCATGCAGGAGCCCATGAACGAGCAGGTCTATTACCTGACGGGCGTGGCCTCCGCCGACAAGGCCGTGGTCATCACGAAAGACGACGCGGACCTGTTCTCTGTTGGCCTGGCAGACATCCTGTCCTCCATCAAGGCATATTTCAGTTGACAAGCGTATTATACTGGTATTGATGGTACCGACAGCCCACGCCAGACCCAGCCCAAAGGAGACAGCCTATGTTCAAAAAAAGCCGGGACAATAAGAAGGATCCCGCTTCGCCCAACCGCATGATGCTTCGCCGCACACTGTTCCTTATGATAGTGTGCGGCATAGTTGCATTTATCGCGCTGGGCGCACGGCTGTTCAAGCTGCAGATATTGGACCACGATATATACGAGACGGCGGCGGTGGAGCAGCAGCTCCGGGAGACCACCGTGCCCGCCAAGCGGGGCACGATCTACGACAGGAACATGAACATCCTGGCCATGAGCGCCTCGGTGAGCAATATCTATATCAGCCCGGCGGAGATCGAGATGTATGATGAGGACCCGGCCTTTATTGCCAGCGGTCTGGCCAACATCCTGGGGCTGGACTACGCCACCATCTACGAAAAAACCTCCCACACCGACAGCTGGTACTCCACCGTGGCCAAGAAGGTGGAGGACGACCTGGCCGACCGGGTGCGCCAGTTCAAGGAGGAGAACCACCTCAACGGCGTGAAGATCGAGGAGGCCAGCAAGCGCTATTATCCCTACGGCTCTCTGGCCAGCCATGTGCTGGGCTTCGTGGGCGCGGACGACAACGGCATGGCGGGGCTGGAGTATTACTACGACGATCTGCTCTCCGGCGTGGACGGCCGCATCGTCCGGGCCACCAACGCCTACGGCACGGATATGATGTTCACCGACTTCGAGGATTACTACGACGCCCAGGACGGCCAGAGCATCGTCACCACCATCGACGAGACGGTCCAGTATTACCTGGAGAGCCATCTGCAGACGGCGGTGGAGGAGTATGACCTGCAGGACGGCGCGGCGGGCATCGTCATGGACGTGAAGACCGGGGGCATCCTGGGCATGGCGTCCCTGGGGAACTTCGACCCCAACGACTATCTGGCCATCAGCCCGGAGGCCCAGGAGCGGGTGAACACCACCCTGGTGGAGTCGGAGGAGCAGCGGGACGCCCTCATCGCCGAGGAGCGCAACCTCCAGTGGCGCAACAAGGCCCTCACCGAGACCTATGAGCCTGGCTCCGTTTTCAAGATCATCACCCTGGCCACCGGACTGGAGACCGGAGCGGTGAACACCAGCTCCACCTTCTACTGCGGGGGGAGCATCAACGTGCTGGGCCGTACCGATCCGCTGAACTGCTGGAACGTGGTGGGCCACGGCAACGAGACCCTCACCGAGGCGGCCATGTTCTCCTGCAACGTGGCCTTCACCTACATCGGCCAGAAGATCGGCGCGGAACGGTTTTATCAGTATATGCGGGCCTTCGGCCTGTTCGACAAGACCGGGGTGGACCTGACGGGCGAGGCGGGGAGCCTGTGGTGGAGCGAGGATGTGTTCTTCAACAAGGCCAACCTCTCCCAGCTGGCGGCAGCCTCCTTCGGCCAGACCTTCACCATCACTCCCATCCAGCTGATCACTGCGGTCAGCGCCGTGGCCAACGGCGGCTACCTCATGGAGCCCTTCCTGGTGAAAGAGGTGCTGGACAGCGAGGGTACCGTGGTCAGCCAGCGGGAGCCCACTGTGGTGCGCCAGGTCATCAGCGAGGAGACCAGCCGCACCTGCTGCGAGATACTGGAGCAGGTGGTCAGCGGCCGCAACGCCACGGGAAAGAACGCCTACGTGGCGGGCTACCGGGTGTGCGGCAAGACGGGCACCTCCGAGGACGTCAACTATGAGGTGGAGCACGGCACGAAGAAGTACATCGCCTCCTTCCTGGGCTTTGCCCCGGCCAACGATCCGCAGGTGGCCGTGCTGGTGCTGTGCGAGAACCCCGGCAAGGACAGCGTCGTGGGCAGTGCTAGCGGCGGCTCCATGGGCGCGCCCACCGTGGGCGCCATCCTCCAGGACGTGCTGCCCTACCTTGGCGTGAAGCCCCAGTACGGCGAGGGCGAGGAGGGCCTGGTGGATCAGCGGGTGCCCCGTCTGGTGGGCAAGACGCCGGACGAGGCCAGGGAGCTGCTGGCCAACGCCGGATTCTCCGTCAAGTCCGTGGTGGGCGAGGGCGCGGCCGTCACCGCCCAACTTCCCGCCGCCAACGCCAAAGTGGCCGCCGGGAGCGAGATCATTCTCTACTGCGGCGAGACGCCTCCGCAGGAGCCCGTGCAGATGCCGAACCTTCTGGGCCTGAGCTACGAAGTGGCCCGTATCCGCGCCGGATGGGAGGACCTGTACATCAAGGGCGAGGGCGTGATGATGAACAGCATCTACATCCTCACCACCCGCCAGAGCATCGAGCCCGGCATGCTGGTGGCGCCCGGCACGGTGGTCACGGTCACCCTATCCGATTCCAGTATGGGAGCGACAGCCAGGACATGACGTTACGAGAGATCTTGAAGGACGTGCCCGTATCCGCCACCACGGCGGATATGGACCGCGAGATAAAGGATATCCGGTACGATTCCCGGGCGGTGGAGCCCGGAGACCTGTTCGTGGCGGTGGAGGGACTGAAAAGCGACGGACACCGCTTCATCCCCATGGCCATGGAAAAGGGCGCCGCGGCGGTGCTCTGCCAGCGGGCCCCGGCGGATGGCGTGCCCTATGTGCTCACGCCGGACAGCCGCCTGGCCCTGGCCCTGGCCTCGGCGGCCTATTTCGGCCACCCGGCGGAGAAGATGACCATGCTGGGCGTCACGGGCACCAACGGCAAGACCACCACCACCGTGCTCATCAAACACATGCTGGAGGACGCCCTGGGCACCAAGGTGGGCCTGGTGGGCACTATCTCCAACTGGATCGGGGACGTGGAACTGCCCACCGAGCGGACCACCCCGGAGTCCTACGAGCTGCAAAAGCTGTTCGCCCAGATGGCGGCGGCGGGCTGTACCCACGCGGTGATGGAGGTCTCCTCCCACGCCCTGGCCCTGGACCGGGTGGCGGGGGTGCATTTCCAGGCGGCGCTGTTCACCAATCTCACCCAGGACCATTTGGATTTTCACGGGACCATGGAGAACTACGCCGCGGCCAAGGCCATGCTCTTTTCCCGGTGCGACCGGGCGGCGTTCAACGTGGACGACCCGTGGGCCGGATTCATGATGGACCGGGCGGCGTGCCCGGTGATGGGGTTTTCCGCCGCGGGGCGGGATACCCAGCTGCGGGCGGAGAACGTGCGCCTGAGCGCGGCGGCAGTGGATTTTGACGCCGTGACCGATACGGGCCGCACCGCCGTGCACCTGGGCGTGCCCGGGGCCTTCTCCGTGACCAACGCCCTTACCGCCATGGCGGCGGGCATGATGCTGGGCGTCAGCCCGGCGGACTGCGCCGCGTCCCTGGGACGGGCCCGGGGCGTGAAGGGCAGGGTGGAGGTGGTCCCCTCCGGGTCGGACTTCACAGTGCTCATCGACTACGCCCATACCCCCGACGCGCTGGAGAAGGTGCTGCGGGCGGTGAAGCAGGCGGCGGACGGCCGTGTGGTGGCGCTGTTCGGCTGCGGCGGCGACCGGGACCACGGCAAGAGGCCCCTGATGGGCGCCATCGCCGCCCGGGAGGCGGACTTCTGCGTGGTCACCAGCGACAACCCCCGCTCCGAGGAGCCGGAGGCCATCATCGCCGATATCCTGGCGGGCATGCCCGCCGACACGCCCATGCAGGTGATCCCGGACCGCCCGGCGGCCATCCGCTGGGCCATGGACAATCATCAGCCGGGGGACGTGATCGTCCTGGCCGGAAAGGGCCACGAGACCTATCAAGAGGTCAAAGGGGCCAAGCGCCACATGGACGAGAGAGAGATCGTGGCGGAACATCTGAAGAGGAACGAGGAAAAATGACATGACACTGCGACTGGTATCAAGCTTTTTGACGGCTTTCGTGCTGGCCGCTCTGCTGGGGAGCGTATATGTGCCCTGGCTGCGGAAGATCAAGGCAGGGCAGGAGATCAAGGAGATCGGCCCCAACTGGCACAAGTCCAAGGCCGGGACCCCCACTATGGGCGGAGTGCTGTTCATCGTGGCGGTGACGGCGGTGGTCTTCTCCTTTGGCTTTCCCTTTATCAAGGACGGGGAGCTGGGGGCGCTGTTCGTGCTGATATTCTCCCTGTTTTACGGGGCCATCGGATTTCTGGACGACTATGAGAAGCTGAAAAAGAAACAGAATCTGGGCCTGTCCGCCAAATCGAAGTTCATTTTGCAGCTGGTGGTGGCCATCGCGCTGCTGTACCTGCTGCGGCTGGAGGGGTATCTGAGCCCCAGCCTTTACGTGCCCTTCTGGCACGTCACCTTCGACCTGCCGGAGATCGTCTATTTCCCCCTGGCGGCCTTCATCATCGTGGGCACGGTGAACGCGGTGAACATCACCGACGGCATCGACGGCCTGGCGGCCAGCGTGTCCGTGCCGGTGTTCGTGTGCTACACCGCCCTGGCCTTTGCCTGGGGCAGCCGATTTAGCTCCCTGGGAGTGTTCGCCGCGGGGCTCACCGGTGGCCTGTTCGGGTTCCTCATCTATAATTTTCATCCCGCCAAGTGCTTCATGGGCGACACGGGGAGCCTGTTTCTGGGCGGCGCCGTGTGCGGCATGGCCTTCGCGCTGGACGTGCCCCTGATCCTGGTGCCCCTGTGCCTGGTGTTCATCCTGGAGACCCTCTCGGACATCATCCAGGTGACCTATTTCAAGCTGACCCACGGCAAGCGCATCTTCAAAATGGCGCCCTTCCATCACCATCTGGAGATGGGCGGCTGGCTGGGCCACAAGTGGACCGAGGTGCAGATCGTGAGCCTGTTCGCAGGCGTGACCGTGATATGCGCCATCGTGTCGTTCTTTTCCTGCGTGGGCCGCTACGTGTGACGGCCCCGCGTTTTATGAGGAGGTGAGGCGGTTTGCCCGCGAAAGACAACACCGTCACATATGAGAGCTCCCGCCTGGCGGACTATACGTACGACAACTCCATCGAGCGGGGCGCCATCGATCTGCCCTTCGCGCTTATGACGCTGCTGCTGCTCACTGTGGGGGTCATCATGGTCCTGTCGGCCAGCTTTGCCCGGGCCTATTACGACCCCACCAATGAGACGGGCGGCAACGCCACCTACTACTTCGTCCGGCAGGCGCTGTTCGCCCTGTGCGGCGTGGGCGTGATGTTCGTCTGCTCCCGGTTCCCCATGGGCTTTTACCGCCATATCTCCGGCATCGTGGTGGCGGTGAGCGGGGTGCTGCTGGTGCTGGTGCTCATCCCCGGCATCGGCGAGCGGGTCAACGGCGCCTCCCGGTGGATCAACCTGGGTTTCACCACCTTCCAGCCCTCGGAGATCGCCAAGATCGGCGTCATCATGTATTTTTCCGCCCTCATATGCCGCAATAAGGAGCGGCTCACCGATATACGATCCCTGGTGCCCTTTGCGGTGGTGCTGGGCGTCATCTGCCTGCTGCTGGTGGCGGAGCCCCATATGAGCGCCATCATCATCATCCTGGCCATCGGGCTGGTGATGCTGTTTCTGGGCGGACTGCCCCTGCGGTGGTTCGTGATCGGCGGCTCGGTGGGCGCGGCGCTGCTGGGCTTCGGCTACGCCATGTTCGGCTACGTGCGCAACCGTTTTGCTGCCTGGCTCAATCCCTTTGCCGACGCCTCCGACGCGGGCTATCAGATCGTGCAGAGCCTGTATTCTATCGGCTCCGGCGGCCTGCTGGGCCTGGGCCTGGGAAACTCCCGGCAGAAGTACCTGTATCTGCCGGAGGAGCACAACGACTTCATCTTTTCCGTGGTGTGCGAGGAACTAGGCTTCATCGGCGCTATGCTGATCCTGGTGCTGTTCGCCCTGCTCATCGTGCGGGGCTACTGGCTGAGCATGCACGCCCGGGACCGCTACAGCGCCCTGGTGGGCGCGGGCATCACCACCCATCTGGCCATGCAGGTCATCCTGAACGTGGCCGTGTGCACCAACTCTATCCCCTGCACGGGCATCTCCCTGCCGCTGTTCAGCTACGGAGGTACGGCCCTGCTGCTGCAAATGGCGGAACTGGGGATCATCCTGTCCCTGTCCCGGGACATTCCGGAAAAACGATAGGGAGCGAGGGACCATGAGATTCTTATTCACCTGCGGCGGCACCGCAGGACATATCAATCCCGCCCTGGGCGTGGCGCAGCGGCTCCAGGAGCTGGTGCCTGACGCGGAGTTTCTGTTCGTGGGGGCCGAGGGCCATATGGAGACGGAGCTGGTGCCCCGGGAGGGGTACCCCATCAAGACCGTCAACATCTCCGGCTTTCAGCGCAGCTTCAAGCCCGCCAACATCGTGAAAAACATCCAGGCCGTGGGCCGGGTCATATCCGCCCGGCGGCTGGCGAAGCGGTACATCCGGGAATTTCAGCCGGACGTGGCCGTGGGCACGGGGGGCTATGTGTGCTACCCGGTGCTGGCCACCGCCGCCACCATGGGCATCCCTACGGCGGTGCACGAGTCCAACGCCGTGCCGGGCCTGACCACCCGGATGCTGGAAAAGACCGTGGACCGCATCCTGGTGGGGCTGGAGGACAGCCGCGGGTTTTATAAGGACCCGGACAAGGTGGAGGTCACGGGCACCCCGGTGCGGGTGGACTTCCGGGGACTGGACAAGGCGTCCGCCCGTCGGGAGCTGGGCCTGGACCCGGACCAGCCCATCGTGCTGGCGGTGTTCGGCTCCCTGGGGGCGGACTATATGAACCAGGCCATGGAGGGCTTCATCCGCCGCATGGGCAAGGACCCCGGGTTTCGGCTCATCTACGCCACTGGAAAGCGTTATTATGACGGTGTAAGCCAGATCCTGGACAGCGAGGGCCTGCGCAGCCCCTGGGTGGACGTGCGGGAATATATCTACGACATGCCACGCGTCATGACGGCGGCGGACCTGATCATTTGCCGCAGCGGCGCGTCCACCATCAGCGAGCTGACCTATTTGGGCAAGCCCGCCGTCATGGTGCCCAGCCCCAACGTGGTGAACAACCACCAGGAGAAGAACGCCCGGGTGCTGGAGAAGGCCGGGGCCGTGAAGATGCTCCTGGAGGGCAAATTCGACGCCGACGGGCTCTACGATATGGTGACGGCGCTGCTCCGGGACGGCCCGGCGCTGGAGAAGATGCACGACACGTCCCTGCGCATGGGCGTCCGGGACGCCACCGACCGCATCGCGTCCATCATCCTCACCCTTGCGCAGAAGGGAAAAACAGAGTAATATCAGGATAAGACCCCATAGGGGAACATTCACCGCCCTTACGCATAGTATGTTTTGACGTTTTATCGAGACATATTGTCCGGAGGGCGGAATATGAGCATATGGCGAGTGCAGGGGGGATACCCCCTGGATGGGAGCCTGACCATCCAGGGCGCCAAGAACGCTGTGCTGCCGATCCTGGCGGCGTGCATGCTGGCGGACAGCGAGATCGAACTGACCAATGTGCCCCGGCTGCGGGACGTGGAGGCCACACTGGACATCCTGCGGCATTTGGGCTGTCAGGTCCAGCGGCGGGAGGATGTGGTGGCTGTGGACGCCCGGTCCGTGACCGGGTGTGAGATACCCCGGGCGCTGACGGGCCGGATGCGCTCGTCCATCATCTTTCTGGGCGCCGTGCTGGCCCGCTGCGGCCAGGCGCGGCTGGCTATGCCTGGCGGTTGCGAACTGGGGCCCCGGCCCGTGGACCTGCACCTGGCGGCCATGGAGGCGCTGGGCGCTACAGTCCGGTGCGAGGACGGCGTGATCGTCTGTGCCGCTCCGGCGCTCACCGGGGCCGATATGACCCTGGAAACGCCCAGCGTGGGCGCCACGGAGAACGCCATGATCGCCGCCTGTGCCGCCCGGGGCATTACCGTCATCCGCAACGCGGCCCGGGAGCCGGAGATCGTTCAGCTGCAGGGCTTTTTGCGGGCCCTAGGGGCGGATATGGACGGCGCCGGGACGGACAGCATCACCGTGCGGGGCTTTACGCCCGTGAAACGGGTGGGCTGGCGGGTGATGCCGGATCGGATCGTGGCGGCCACGGTGCTGTGCGCCTGCGCCGCGGCGGGCGGCGAGGTGGAGCTGCGGGGCGTGTGCCCGGATCATGTGCGGAGCGTCACGGAGACCCTGACGGCCATGGGGGCGCAGATCACGGCGGGCCAGCGTCGGATCGCTATGCGCTGCGCCCAGCGCCTGCGGGGCGGACAGACCATCATCACCAGACCCTATCCCGGCTTTCCCACCGACGCCCAGCCGCTGATGATGGCGGCCAGCCTGCGGGCGGCGGGACAGACGGTGTTCGTGGAGAACATCTTCACCGACCGCTACCGCCATGCGGCCCAGATGGCCCGCATGGGAGCGGATATCCGGATCAGCGGCCGGGTGGCCCTGGTCACGGGCCGGGAGCGCCTGACGGGGACCGACGTGCTGGCGGAGGACCTGCGGGGCGGGGCGGCGCTTCTGATCGCGGGCCTGGGGGCCGAGGGCGAGACCGTCGTTCGGGACCCGGGGCATATCGAAAGAGGATACGAAGGTTTGGACAGGGCCCTTTCAGCCCTGGGAGCTCACATCAAGATAACGGAGTGATCTGACTTGGCAAAGCGCGACCGCTACGGAGCGGCAAGAAAAAAGAGAAAGAGAAGCGCCCTGTTCGCACCCATGTCCTTTCTGCTGGTGTGCGTGGCCGTGGTGTTCGGCATGGGCGTGTTTTTCCGGGTGCAGACCATCGAGGTGGACGGGGTGGAGAGCTATGCCCCCGACGAGATCATCGAGGCCTCCGGCATCGGGGAGGGGGATAACCTGTTTTTCATCAACCAGGCCAACGCCGCCGCCCGCATCTACTCCCGCCTGTCCATGGTGGAGACTGCCGAGGTGGAGACCGTCATGCCCAACAAGGTCATCATCCATGTCCGGGAGAGCTATCCCATGGCCTACGTGGACTGGATGGGCTCGCCCTGGATACTGACGGGCAACTGCAAGATGCTGGGCACGCCCCAGTCGCCGGAGGAGCTCAACGGCCTGATCCAGGTGCTGAATATCACCGCCGTGGACCCGGAGCAGGGCAAGCCCATGCAGGCCGTCCCCGAGGACAGCCTGAAGCTCACCTATCTGCAGGACCTGCTGGGGGCCATGGAGGAGCTGAACATGAGCGCCGATGTGGCCCAGCTGGACATGTCCAACGCCGCCAACCCCACCTTCCAGTACCTGAACCGCTTCACCGTCCGCATGGGTGCCAACAACAACACCGACTATAAGCTGCGCATGCTCCTCAGCGGGGTGCCCCAGCTGGCGCCGGAGGAGACGGGCACCATCAATCTGTCTGACGGCGTCACGGTCCGCTTTACGCCCAATTAAAACGGTAAAAACGAAAAAATTTCCGCCGTTTGACATAATATTTTGAAATAAACTATTGACCTGTGCGGGTTTTCGTAATAAAATGTTACATATGTAATTTGGACAAGGGCGCACTGTCCCTGTTTTTCCGCGCCCATATCGAAATACACGGGAGGCAAAAAAGATGGCAGCACATTCGGTTGAGACCGGTCCGGAAAATGTTGTGACCCTGAAGGTCGTCGGCATCGGCGGCGCTGGCGGCAATGTGGTGAACAGAATGGTCAGTTCCGGGACCAGCGGCGTAGAATTTATTGCCGTCAATACGGACAAGCAGGCCTTGAGCATGTCCACGGCGGATCAGAAGATCCAGATCGGCGAGAAGCTGACCCACGGCCAGGGCGCCGGAAGCGACCCTTCCGTCGGCGAGAAGGCTGCCGAGGAGAGCCGCAATGAGGTCGCCAAGGCCCTGGAGGGCACTGACATGGTGTTTATCACCGCCGGCATGGGCGGCGGCACTGGCACCGGCGCCGGCCCCGTGGTGGCGGACATCGCCCGGGAGGCGGGTGTGCTCACCGTGGGCGTGGTCACCAAGCCCTTCGGCTTCGAGGGCAAAAAGCGCATGACCCAGGCCATGGAGGGCATCGATCAGCTTCTGGGCAAGGTGGACAGTCTGCTGGTCATCCCCAACGATCGGCTGAAGTATGCCACCGACCAGAAGGTCACCTTTGCCAATGCCTTCGAGATCGCAGATGAGGTCCTGCATGAGGCCGTCACCAGCATCTCCGGCCTGATCAAGAACACCGGGTTCATCAACCTGGACTTCGCGGACGTGTGCACCATCATGCGCGGCGCCGGCTTCGCCCACATGGGTGTGGGACATGCCGTCGGCAAGGGCAAGGCGGAGGACGCCGCCCAGATGGCCATCTCCAGCCCCCTGATGGAGACTTCCATCAACGGCGCGCACGGCGTGCTCATCAACATAACCGGGTCCGAGGACATGGGCCTCGACGACGTGGAGACCGCCGCCAACTTGGTCCAGGCGGCCGCCCATCCCGACGCCAACATCATCTTCGGTGCCTCCTTCGACAACTCCATGGAGGATGAGATCCGGGTCATCGTCATCGCCACCGGGTTCGACGAGGGCACCCCCACCGCCAAGGCCGTCGCCACCACCGCTCCCGCTGCCGCCCCTGTGCAGACCGCCAAGGAGGACCCCGCAGAGCAGCTGTTCTCCAAGGCCGAGAAGATCGTGACCGAGGAGAAGAAAAAGCCCGAGCCCGAGCCGGAGGAAGAGGACCCCTTCGACAGCATCTTCCGCATCTTCAACTCCAAATAAGACCATCTGACCATACACTCCCTGACCGTTGTAGAACGGGCAGGGAGTTTTTTGTGCCGAAAAGTGCACAATGCCATAAAATCGTCCGGAAAAATCCATGTTTTTCTTGCATTTTGTCCCAAGGCGCTGTAGAATATAAGCGGCATCAAGGCCCCTATAAATATAACTTATGAAAGAAGGAGCAGACATGGCAGCGAGATTTGAGATCAAGACCGCGAGGAACGGCGAGTTCGTATTCAATCTTTACGCGACCAACGGTCAGGTCATCGCCACCGGAGGCGAGACCTATACCAGCGTGGATGGCTGCAAGACGGGCGTGGAGAGCGTCCGGAAAAACTGCGCCGTCCATGTGGAGGATCAGACCAAGGCCGGACAGGAGGCCCTCGCTCACCCCAAGTATGAGCTCTACAAGGACAAGGCCGGAGAGTTCCGTTTCCGCCTGAAGGCCTCCAACGGCGAGATCATCGCCGTCAGCGAGGGCTACAAGAGCAAGGCCAGCGCCAAAAACGGCATCGCTTCCATCGGCAAGAACGCCCCGGACGCGCCCGTCGTGACGGCGGAATAAGGTCCCAACTGCCTATCATATACGCTGCGCCCCCTGCCAAGATGGCAGGGGGCGTGTTTATCTCTCTTATCTGTCCAGGCCCCGCTCCAGTCTTCGGGCCAGCGCTTCCAGCCGCCGCACGGCGGCCCGGTCGCCCTCCAGCGCCAGGGCGCATCGGTCGGCCAGGGGGGCCAGATGGGCCTTTCCGTGTTCATCGGAGAGGGTGAGCCCGTCGGAGAAGTCCGCGCCGAACTCTGCCAGGGCCTCGCTCATGGCCCGCATGAGCCGGGCCCGGTCCCGGCAGGGGACGATCCGCCGGGGCGAGCCGTCGCCGCCGGGCAGATGATACAGGCCGTTCAGCGCGTCCAGGTTGCACTGGTAGTAGGCCTGGGGCGTGCCGATATCGCACCAGTATCCGTCCATGACCACGCCGTGCATGGGGACGCCCTGGGCCAGCAGCTTCGGGAAGATATCCCGGGCAAAGTCGGAGGGCTCATCCCGGGGGATACGGTCCAGGATATCCGGGTCCAGCACGTATATGCCCGTGCTGACCCGGTCCGTCACCACCCGCTCCCAGGCGGGTTTTTCCAAAAATCCGGTGACCCGCCCCTGTCTGTCGGTGAGCACGAGGCCATAGGGCAGAGGGTCCGCCTGGGCGGCCAGGGCGATGGTGACGCCCCGCTGGTGGCGGTCCATGAGCTCCCGCAGATCGAAATCGCAGGCGCTGTCGCCGCTCATGACCAGGACCCGGTCGCCGCCGATGAAGTCCCGGCAGTTGCGCACGGCGCCCGCCGTGCCCAGGGGCGTTGGCTCCGCCCGGTACTGGATGCGCACGCCGAAGGCGGCGCCGTCCCCGAAGTGCTCCCGGATGACCTGGGGGTGGTAATGGAGCGTGAGGCACAGCTCGTCAAAACCGTTTTCCCGCAGCAACGCCACAGTGCGCTCCAGCAGCGGCGCGCCCAGCAGGGGCATCATAGGTTTTGGCAGCCCGCCGGAGATGGAGCGCAGGCGCGTGCCCTCGCCGCCGGTGAGTATGACCGCTTTCATCCTTTCACCTCCCGGTTATTGTTTGTCGGGCGGCGGAAAATATGTGGAAATGGGGCGGCAAAAATGTATTTGTAATATGCTGGGGAATCTGCTATAATAACGCAGTATATTTATTTTGGAGCAGTGCGCCATGAATAAGATCAAAAAGAGATTGGGCGACCCCGGTTCCCGGTTTTATATATTGGGCCTGTTCGTGTTCGCGGCGGTGACGTCTATCTTCTTCCACGAGCACTATCTGGCGCTGGGCGAGGCGGTGGCGGCGCTGGTGTTGCTGATCGTCCACACCGCCATGGCCCGGCGGCGTCAGCAGGAGCTGATGCAGTATATCCAGTCCGTGACCTATGAGTCCGAGGCTGCCCGGGACAACGCCATGATGAATTTCCCCCTGCCCATGGCGGCCTATTTCGTGGATTCGGGCCGTCTGGTGTGGGGCAACCAGGAGTTTTTCACTATCTGCGGCCGGAAGGAGCCCAGCGTGGACGTGAGCATCGAAACGCTTGTCCCCGGCTATCAGGGCAAGTGGCTGCTGGAGGGCAAGAGCCGCTGTCCCGGCCTGGTGGAGCAGGGCGGCCGCCGCTATCAGGTCCACGGCAATCTGGTCCGGGGCAAGGGCGCCGACCAGCTCCGGGACGCCATGGGCGTCACCTATTGGGTGGACGTGACCGACTACGACGACATCAAGCAGGAATACGCCGCCTCCCGTCCGGTGATCATGCTCATCATGATCGACAACTATGACGAACTGATGAAGCCCGTCCCGGACCGGATGAAGAACGATCTGCGCAACCAGCTGGAGGATAAGCTGGCCCAGTGGACGGAGGGGATGCGGGGCTTTTTGCGCCGCTACGACCGGGACCGCTACATCTATCTCTGCGAGCGGCGGTATTTCGACAAGCTGGCAGCGGCCAAGTTCACCATCCTGGACACGGTCCGGGAGGTGAAGAATGGCTCCGGCATCCACGCCACCGTGAGCATCGGCGTCGGGGTGGACGGCGGCAGTCTGGAGGAGGACTTCAACTTCGCCTCCATGAGCGTGGAGATGGCCCTGAGCCGCGGCGGCGACCAGGCGGTCATCCGCAACCGCATGAATTTTGAGTTCTACGGCGGCCGGGCCACAGAGGTGGAGACCCGCACCAAGGTGAAGAGCCGCGTGGTGGCCAACGCCCTGGCGGCGTTCATCAAGGACGCCTCTGTCACCTATGTGATGGGCCACCGCTATATGGATATGGATGTTCTGGGCGCGGCGGTAGGCGTGTGCTGCATCGCCCGCAGCTACGGAAAGCGGGCGCGGATCGTGCTGGGCGACGGGCCCAACGGCTGCGGGCCCATGATCGAGGAGCTGAAAAAGCACAAGGAATACGAGGACGTGTTCATCAGCCCTAAGGAGGCCATGCTCCAGGCCAATTCCCGCAGCCTTCTGGTGGTGGTGGACACGAACCGCCCTGAGCAGGTGGAGGACCAGGCGCTGCTGCAGACCATCAACCGTCTGGTGATCATCGACCATCACCGCCGGGCGGCCACTTACATCGACAACGCCGCCCTCACCTTCCACGAGCCCTACGCCTCCTCCGCCTGCGAGCTGGTGGTGGAGCTGATGCAGGAGCTGGTGGACGAGAAGGCCATGGGCCGCACCGAGGCCGAGGCGCTGCTGGCGGGCCTGGTGACCGACACGAAGAACTTCACCCTCCGCACCGGGGAGCGCACCTTCGAGGCGGCGGCTTTCCTGCGGCGGATGGGGGCGGATACCGTGGCGGTGAAGCGGATGCTCCAGATCGACATGCAGAACACCGTCAACCGCTATGCCATCCTGGAGCGGTCCAGCATCTACCGGAACAACATCTGCCTGGCAGTGATGGACCACCCGGTGGACCGGGTGACCGCCTCCCAAGCGGCGGACGAGATGCTGAACATCATCAACGTGGAGGCGTCGGTGGTGCTCTATCCCACCGAGGACGGCGGCGCGGGCCTGTCCGCCCGGAGCATCGGCGAGGTGAACGTGCAGCTGCTGCTGGAGAAACTGGGCGGCGGCGGCAACCAATCCGCGGCGGGCGCTCAGCTGAAAAACGTCTCCATCGGGGAGGCGGAGGCCCGGCTGAAGGCCGCCATAGACGAATATTTAGAAGACTCGTAAAAAGGGGGAGACATAGATGAAAGTCATTTTGCAGCAGGACATCAAGGGTCAGGGGAAGAAGGGCCAGCTGAAGGAGGTCTCCGACGGCTATGCCCGCAACTATCTGCTGCCCCGGAACCTGGCCGTGGAGGCCACGGCAGACAACCTCAACGCCATGCGTTTGAAGGACAAAGCCCGCCAGGCCCAGATCGCCAGGGAGAAGGCCCAGGCCCAGGAGTATGCCGAAAAGCTGGGCGCCGTGATGGTCCATCTGAAAGCCAAGGCCGGGGCGGGCGGCAAGCTGTTCGGCTCCGTCACCTCCAAGGAGATCGCCGAGGCTCTGGCGGCCCAGCACGATATCGCCATCGAGAAGAACCAGATCGTCCAGACCGAGCCCATCAAACAGTTCGGCACCTATGAGATCAAGTGCAAGCTGGGCTATGAGATCACCGGGACCATCCACGTGATGGTCACCGAGGAGAAATAAACGCCGGGAGGGCGCTATGGACGAGCTGCTGGGACGGAAGGTCCCCTATGCCGCGGACGCGGAGCAGGCCATATTGGGCTCGATGCTCATCGACCCGGCCTGTGTGGGCGACGTGGTGGCCAACGTCAGGGGATCGGAATTTTATATCGACGTCAACCGGGACATCTTCGAGACCGTGTTTTCCATGTTCAGCGCGGGCGCGAAGATCGACCCGGTCACTGTGCTTGACCAGATGCGCGCAAGAGGCTGCTGGAAGGAAAATTCCTCCCAGTATCTGATGGAGCTGATGGAGGTGACGCCCACCGCGGCCAACGTGCTGCGGTACTGCGCCATCGTCCGGGATCGGGCGCTGCTGCGGGCCTTGGGCCAGACGGCGGCGGATATCCAGGAGCACGTATACCAGAGCGGCGAGCAGGCACCGCAGGTGCTGGAGTTGGCGGAGCAGAGCATCTATCGGCTGCGCAAGCAGAGCGCCGCCGGAGGGCTGGTGCCCATGACCGAGGTTCTCCAGGACACCCTCAGCCACATCTCTCAGGCCGCGGCGGGGGGCAGCAAGCTGCCGGGACTGTCCACAGGCCTGGCGGACATCGACGAGTGCCTGCAGGGCCTGGGGGCCGGGCACTTCATCCTCATCGCGTCCCGGCCGGGCATGGGCAAGACCAGCATCGCCCTGAACATCGCCGTGAACGCCGCCAAGACTTCCGGCAAGACCGTGGCCATCTTCTCTCTGGAGATGAGCCGCCAGGAGCTGGCCATGCGCATGCTCTCCGGCGAGAGCCACATCGACCTTTACCAGCTCAACCAGGGGCGGCTGAACACCGAGGAGTGGGGCCGCCTGATGGAGTCGGCGGGCGTGCTGAGCCAGGTGGATATCCGCCTGGACGACAACCCTACCATGACCGTGGCGGAGATGGCCGCCCAGTGCCGCCGGATCGAGGATCTGGGCCTGGTGGTGGTGGACTATCTGCAGCTGATGCAGTCGGCGGGGAGCGGGAACTCCTGGGCCAACGAGAGCCGCACCCAGGCCGTCAGCGATATCAGCCGCATGATGAAGGTCACGGCCAAGGAACTGGGGGTGCCCCTGGTGTGCATGAGCCAGCTCAGCCGTGTCAATGAGAGCACAGCCAATAAGCGGCCTACCCTGGCCGCCCTGCGTGAGTCCGGCTCCATCGAGCAGGACGCGGACGCGGTCATCGGCCTGTACCGGGAGGGCTACTACACCCAGGAGTGCGAGGACCCCAACCTGGCGGAGGCCATCATTTTGAAAAACCGTCACGGGCGGACAGGCACGGTGTATCTGCGGTGGATACCGGAGTACACAACCTATGTGAACGACGCCCGGCAGAAGGATGAATACTGACCTGTTGCCCCGGGAGGGGCTGATATTGTGTGCCGTGTCCGGGGGAGCGGATTCCGTGTATCTGCTCGTGCGGCTGGCGGAGCTGGGATACGACGTGGCCGCAGCCCACTATAATCACGGCCTGCGGGGCGCCGAGGCCGACCGGGACGAGCAGTTCGTCCGGGCGCTGTGCCGGGCGCGGGGCATCCCCTTTTACACTGAGAAGGGCGACGTGGGCGCCTTTGCCAGCCGGGAGCGGCTGGGCATCGAGGAGGCGGCCCGCATCCTGCGGTATGATTTTCTGGAGCGGACGGCGGACGAGCTGGGGGCGGCGGCGATCGCCACGGCCCACACCGCCAACGACAATGCCGAGACCGTGCTGCTGCATCTGGCCCGGGGCGCGGGCCTGCGGGGCCTGGGGGGCATCCCGTCCCGCAGGGGCCGCATCGTCCGGCCCATGCTGGACGTGACCCGCGCCGAGGTGGAGCGATACCTGGAGGAGAAGGGTGTGGGCTATGTGCAGGACGCCACCAACGCCTCCGGCGATTATGCCCGTAACCGGGTGCGCCACCAGGCCGTCCCGGCGCTGGAGACGGTGAATCCCGCCTTCGTGCGGACGGTAGGGCAGACGGCGGCGCTGCTGCGGGAGGACGAGGCCTTTCTCCAGAGCCTGACAGAGGCGTTTTTGGCCCGATATGGGGACGAGAACAGCCTGGACGCCAAGGCGCTGCTGGCCCAGCCGGGCCCGGTGGCGGCCCGGGCCGTGCGCTCCATGGCGGGGAGACCCCTGGAGGCCGTGCATGTGCAGGCGGCGCTGAAGGCGGCCCGGGAGGGCGGCGCAGCGGACGTGCCGGGGCTGCGGATCGCCCGGGCGGGGGACAGGCTGGTGTTCGGCGCGTCCCAGGGGCCGGGACTTCCGGATCGGGCGCTCCCGGTGCCCGGGGAGACGGTCCTCCCCGAGGCGGGACTGGTGGTCCGGGCGGAAAAATTCACAGCCATGCCGCGAGTTGTTCACAAATCGTACAACATTTTTTTCTTTCAATGTGAGAATATATGTGGTAGTATAGCTGTCACCGCCAGACGGCCGGGGGACAGCTTCCGTCCGGCCGGACGCGGCTGCACCAAAAAGCTGAAGCAGCTGCTCATGGAGTCCGGCGTGCCCGCCTGGGAGCGGGACAGCCTGCCCGTCCTGCGGGACGAGACGGGGATATTGGCGGTCTATGGCGTCGGAGCGGCGGAGCGTGTCTGCGCCGGACCCGGCGACAGAGATATCATACAAGTGAGTTTCCGGCCGACGCCGGAACAGGGAGGGTAAGGATATGCACAGAGACGTGGAGCGGTACATCGCCACCGAGGAGGAGCTGAAGGGCATCGTGGCCCGGCTGGGGCGGCAGATCTCCGCCGATTACGCGGGGAAGAATCCCCTGTTCGTGGGCGTGCTGCGGGGTTGCTTCATCTTTATGGCGGACCTGGTGCGCGCCTGTGACATCCCCTGCACCGTGGACTTCATGGTGGTGTCCAGCTACGGCTCCGGGACCACCTCCACCGGAGCGGTGAAGATCATCAAGGACCTGACCGAGAACATCGAGGGCCGGGACGTGATCATCGTGGAGGATATCCTGGACAGCGGCAATACTCTCAGCTATCTGAAAAACTACATGCTGGCCCGCAAGCCCAATTCCATCCGCATCGTGACGCTGCTGGACAAGCCGGAGCGCCGCACCGCGCCCATCAAGGCGGATTACGCGGGCTTCACCATCCCCGACGCCTTCGTGGTGGGCTATGGGCTGGACTATGATGAAAAATACCGCAATCTCCCTTACATCGGCCTTTTGAAGCCGGAAATCTATTCATGAGGTAGGAAGATGGAAAACAGACCTGGCAACAATAACAACAGCGGTCCCTCCAGACCCGGTCCCGGCGGACCCGGGCCCGGCAACCGCCGCGTCCGGGAGATCGGCTTTTACGCGCTGGTGCTGGTCCTCCTGCTGGCCACGGTGTTCTCCCTCACGGGCAATAACCGGGCGGCGGACCTGACCTACTCGGAGATCATCGATCTGTTCCAGGACCAGAAGGTGGAGTCCTTCGTCATCTCCGGCAACGAGCTGTATCTCTATCTGCGGGAGGCGGTCCAGGGCCAGAAGGAGATCACCCGCAACCTGCGGGACGTGGATCGGTTCTATGAGGACCTGGGCGATCTGATCCGGGAGCAGAAGGAAAAGGGCATCCTGGAGGAGTACGACGACAACGAGGGCTTCGTAGCCCCCTGGTGGCTGAGCTTTTTGCCGTATCTCATCGTGATCGGCGTGTTCGGCGTGCTGTGGTACGTGATGATGAGCCGCGCCACCGGCGGCGGCGCCGGGGGAGTGGCCAAGTTCTCCAAGGCCCGGACCAAGGTGGCCGCGGAGGGCCAGACCAAAAAGACCTTTGCCGACGTGGCCGGATGTGACGAGGAGAAGGAGGAGCTGCAGGAGATCGTGGAGTTCCTCAAGGACCCCGCCGCCTATACCGCCATGGGCGCCCGTATCCCCAAGGGCGTGCTGCTGGTGGGCCCTCCGGGCACAGGCAAGACCCTGATGGCCAAGGCCGTGGCCGGGGAGGCCGGGGTGCAGTTTTTGTCCATCTCCGGCTCCGACTTCGTGGAGCTGTACGTGGGCGTGGGCGCCAGCCGCGTCCGGGACCTGTTCGACCAGGCCAAGAAGGTGGCGCCCGCCATCATCTTCATCGACGAGATCGACGCCGTGGGCCGTCAGCGCGGCTCCGGCCTGGGCGGCGGCCACGACGAGCGCGAGCAGACCTTGAACCAGCTGCTTGTGGAGATGGACGGCTTTACCAACAACGAGGGCGTCATCGTCATGGCGGCCACCAACCGGGCCGACATCCTGGACAACGCCCTGCTCCGGCCCGGCCGTTTCGACCGCCAGGTCTATATCGGCCTGCCCGACGTGAAGGGCCGCGAGGAGATACTGAAGGTACACGCCAAGGATAAGCCCCTGGGGGACGACGTGGACCTCAACTCCATTGCCCGGGGCACCGCGGGCTTCTCCGGGGCGGACCTGGAGAACCTGCTCAACGAGGCCGCGCTGCTGGCCGTGCGCCGCAAGCGCCGCTTCATCGTCAACGACGACATCGACGAGGCCATTTTGAAGGTGGCCATGGGCCCGGAGAAGAAGAGCCGGGTCATCACCGACAAGGAGCGGCGGCTCACCGCCTACCACGAGTCCGGCCACGCCATCGCCGCCAAGTACCTGCCCCATGTGGACCCGGTGCACTATATCACCATCATCCCCCGGGGCCAGGCGGGGGGCTTCACCCTCATGCGCCCCAGCGAGGACAAGTCTTTCCACGCCAAGAGCGATATGTTCGAGCAGATCGTCATGGCCCTTGGCGGCCGGGTGGCGGAAAAGCTCTTCCTGGACGATATCTCCACCGGAGCCTCCGGGGATATCCAGCAGGCCAGCAAGATCGCCCGGGCCATGGTCATGCAGTACGGTATGAGCGAGCGGCTGGGCCCCATCAGCTTTGACGATTCCGCCCACAGCCTGTTCATCGGCCGGGACTTCGGCACCACGAAGTCCTATTCCGAGGAGACCGCCGGGATCATCGACGAGGAGGTCAAGCATATCTTCGACGAGGCTATGGCCAAGTGCGAGGAACTGCTCACCCAGCACCGGGACACCCTGGTGGCCGTGGCGGAGTATCTGCTGGAGCATGAGTCCATGGACGGGGCGGACTTCGACTACTTCTGCGACCATGGGGAGCTGCCGCCCAAGAAGCCCGCGGCCGTGCCTCCCAAGGCGGAGGAGCAGCCCGCGGCCAAAGCCCCTGCGGAGGAGGTCTCCGCGGCGGAGCCGGAGCAGCGTTCCGCGCCCCAGGACCCGGACGAGTACAAGGGCCCTGACGAGAAGCCGCCCTACTGGGTGGACGATATCCGCAAATAAAATATCACAGGCAAGGCGGGCGCAGCGCCCGCCTTTGCCGATAGAGGAGAGGACACAATGAAACTTGGCATCGTTGGACTTCCAAATGTTGGGAAAAGCACCCTTTTCAACGCCCTGACCAACGCCGGGGCGGAGTCGGCCAACTACCCCTTCTGCACCATCGACCCCAACGTGGGCGTGGTGGCCGTGCCGGACGAGCGGCTGGATTTTCTGGCGGAGATGTACCACCCCAAGAAATACACCCCCGCCACCATCGAGTTCGTGGACATCGCGGGCCTGGTGAAGGGGGCCAGCAAGGGGGAGGGCCTGGGCAATAAATTCCTGGGCAACATCCGGGGCACCGACGCCATCGTGCATGTGGTGCGCTGCTTTGACGACGCCAACATCATCCGCCACGAGTGCTCCACCGACCCCAAGGGGGATATCGAGACCGTGGACCTGGAGCTGATCATGGCCGACCTGGAGATGGTCCAGCGGCGGCTGGAGAAGGCCCAGAAGTACGTAAAGAGCGGCGATAAGAAATACGCCAAAGAGGCCGAGCTCATGGCCCGGCTGGCGGATTGGCTCAACGAGGGAAAGTCTGCCCGCAGCTTCCCCTGCGAGGGGGACGAGGCGGAGATGGTGGCCCAGTCCGATCTTCTCAGTCTCAAGCCCATCATTTACGCCGCCAACATGGACGAGGACGGCTTTGCCCAGGCGGAGCAGAGCGCGTATTATCAGCAGGTGAAGGCCATCGCCGACGCCGAGGGCAGCATGGTGCTGCCTGTGTGCGCCCGGTTCGAGCAGGACATCGCCGAACTGGAGGACCCGGCGGACCGGGAGATGTTCATGGAGGAGCTGGGCATCCGGGAGTCGGGGCTGGAGCGGCTGATCAAGTGCTCCTATGAGCTGCTGGGGCTGATCAGCTTCCTCACCTGCGGACCGGACGAGTGCCGGGCCTGGACCATCACCCGGGGCACCAAGGCCCCCCAGGCCGCGGGAAAGATACACACCGACTTCGAGCGGGGTTTCATCCGGGCCAACATCATCGCCTTCGAGGACTTGAAGGCCTGCGGCAGCGAGGCCGCCGCCCGGGAGAAGGGCCTGCTCCGGGCCGAGGGCAAGGACTACGTGATGCAGGACGGGGACGTGACCCACTTCCTCTTTAATGTCTGAGCGCATCCTGTGGCTGGACGGCTGGCGGGGGCTGGTCTGCGGACTGATGATCATATATCATTTCATCTTCGATCTCATATCCTTCGGATGGCTGCCCTACGGCATCACCCAGCAGTGGCCGCTGTTCACTTTGCAGCGCTTCATCGCCCTGAGCTTCATCTTTCTCAGCGGCGTCAGCGTCCGCTTCACCCGCTCCAATCTGCGCCGGGGCCTGATCGCCCTGGGGGCGGGGGTCGTGGTGGTGGCGGCGTCCTACGCGGTGGGCTCGCCCATCCGGTACGGCATACTGCAGTTTCTCGGCTGCGCCATGATCTTCTGGCACTTTCTGGGCCGATATGTGCAGCAGGTGCCGGACAAGCTGGCACCCTGGCTGTGGGGCGGGCTGTATCTGGTGACGCGGATCGTCAGCTACACCACCTTCATCGCCGTACCCTGGCTCTATCCTCTGGGCCTGCGGGCCCACGGGTTCGTGTCCTTTGACTGGGTGCCTTTTTTCCCGAATATCTTTATGTTTTTCCTGGGCGCCTGGTTCGGCCAAAAACTTTTGGTTGCCCCGGCGGACAGCCGCCTGCGGACCTTGGGCGCGCCGAAATGGCTCGCCTGGCCGGGCCAGCGGACGCTGCTCATCTATCTTATCCACCAGCCGATCCTCTACGGCGTCTGCTGGGCGGTGAGCATGGTGCTATAGACACGCGTCGGTGAATGCCGCTTGACAACGGCTTTTGACCGTGCTATATTCTATCCGAACAAAGGCGACGACGGGAATTGCGCCGGGATACGCCCCGCAGAGAGAGAGGGTCGGAGGCTGTGAGCCCTCTTGGGAGACGGACCGGATGCTGACCATCCCCGAGCCGCGGGACCCAAAGGCGACGAGTAAGCCCCGCCGTGTGACGCACGTGAAGCGTTTTGAGTGAAAGTTTAGGGTGGGACCGTGTGTATTTTACGCACCCCTGACGCAGGTCAGGGGTGTTTTGTTTTATGAAGGGAGAAGCTATGGAATACAATTTCAGCGACGCCGAATACAGAAAAATGTATCGGCACACCACCAGCCATGTGCTGGCCCAGGCGGTGAAGCGCCTCTATCCCCAGGCCAAGCTGGCCATCGGCCCGGCCATCGAGGATGGATTCTATTACGACATCGATATCGACAAGCCCTTCGTTCCCGAGGACCTGGAGGCCCTGGAGGCGGAGATGCGCAAGATCTGCAAGGAGAAGATCAAGCTGGAGCGGTTCGAGCTGCCCCGGGAGGAGGCCATCGCCTTCATGCAGGAGCGGGAGGAGCCCTATAAGGTGGAGCTGATCCAGGACCTGCCGGAGGACGCGGTGATCAGCTTCTACAAGCAGGGGGATTTCACCGACCTCTGCGCCGGGCCGCACCTGGACTCCACCGGGCGGATCAAGGGCAACGCCATCAAGCTCACCAGCGTCAACGGCGCCTACTGGCGGGGAGATTCCAACCGTCCGATGCTCCAGCGCATCTATGGCACCTGCTTCCCCACCAAGGCGGAGCTGGACGAGCACCTGGCCCGCATCGAGGAGGCCAAAAAGCGGGACCACCGCAAGCTGGGCAAGGAGCTGGGTCTGTTCGCCTTCCGGGACGAGGCCCCCGGTTTCCCCTTCTATCTGCCCAAGGGCATGGTGCTGAAAAACACCCTCATCGACTACTGGCGCCAAGTCCATAAGAAGTGGGACTACCTGGAGATCAGCACCCCCCAGATCATGAAGCGTACCCTCTGGGAGACCTCCGGCCACTGGGACCACTATAAGGACAATATGTATACGACGGTCATCGACGAGGAGGACTTCGCCATCAAGCCCATGAACTGCCCCGGCAGCATCCTGGTCTATGATCTGGAGCCCCACTCCTACCGGGACCTGCCCCTGCGCTACGGCGAGCTGGGCCTGGTCCACCGCCATGAGCTGTCCGGCGCGCTGCACGGCATGTTCCGGGTGCGCTGCTTCACCCAGGACGACGCCCATATCCTGCTGGCCAAGGACCAGATCAAGGACGAGGTGGTGCGCATCGCGCAGCTGTTTGATGAGGTATACAACCTCTTCGGCCTGCCCTATACCATCGAGCTGTCCACCATGCCCGAGGACCACATCGGCTCCGTGGAGGATTGGGACATCGCCACCGCGGCCCTGGCCGACGCCATCACCAGCATCGGCAAGAGCTATGAGATCAATCCCGGCGACGGCGCGTTCTATGGCCCCAAACTGGACTTCCACATCGAGGACTCCCTGGGCCGGACCTGGCAGTGCGGCACCATCCAGCTGGATTACCAGCTGCCCGGACGGTTCGATCTGGAATATGTGGGCGCCGACGGCGAGAAGCATTGCCCCGTCATGATCCACCGGGTGGTGTTCGGCTCCATCGAGCGGTTCATCGGCGTGATCACCGAGCACTTTGCGGGGGCGTTCCCCACCTGGCTCAGCCCTGTGCAGGTGAAGATACTGCCCATCACGGACCGGACCATGGACTACGCCAAGGAGGTGGCCGCCAAGCTGGAGGCCCTGGGCGTGCGCACCGAGGTGGACACCCGCAACGAGAAGCTGGGCTTCAAGATCCGGGAGGCCCAGATGGAGAAGGTGCCCTACAAGCTGGTGGTGGGGGACAAGGAGGCCGCGGAAGGGACCGTGGCCGTCCGCACCCGGGACGCCGACAAGGGCGCTATGGCTCTGGACGCGTTCATCGCCAGGCTGCAGGAAGAGATCGCTTCCAAGTCCAGAACTTCACTTTTTTGACATAGCATAATCGGACAGGCCCCCTCGTAGACTAAGGACAGTTTGCGAGGGGGTTTTGATATGTCCAAGTCACGAAAGAAGCTGTGGGCGGCGCTGGCTGTGCTGTTCGCGATGAACGTGCTCGTCATCTGCCTGGCCCAGAGCGTGGAGGCCGTCACATATAAAAAGGGCTCCACCGGGTCCACCGTCACCACCATCCAGGAGAAGCTGTCCCGCTGGGGCTATTATTCCGGCAAGGTGGACGGGATATACGGCTCCAAGACCGTGGAGGCGGTGAAGTATTTCCAGCGTAAGAACAACCTGGCCGTGGACGGCAAGTGCGGTCCAAAGACCCTGGCCGCCCTGGGCATCAGCGTCAGCACCACCCAGCAGAGCCAGTCCGGGGACGTGGACCTGCTGGCCCGGCTCATCTCCGCCGAGGCCAGAGGCGAGCCCTACGCCGGGCAAGTGGCCGTGGGGGCGGTGGTGCTCAACCGGGTGGAGAGCCCGGCGTTCCCAAGCTCCATCTCCGGCGTCATCTATCAGTCGGGAGCCTTCAGCTGCCTGCAGGACGGACAGTTCTGGAAGCCTGTGGCGAGCAGCGCCTACAAGGCCGCCCGGGACGCGCTGAACGGGTCCGATCCCTCCGGCGGCGCGCTGTATTACTTCAATCCGGCCACCGCCACCAGCAAGTGGATATGGTCCCGGCCGCTGATCACAACGATCGGAAATCACCGCTTTTGCGCATGACCCTCCCACCGGAGGGTCATTTTAAAAATTTTTTCAAAAATGGTGTTTTTGTTGTTGACAAAGAGCGGGTTAGATGGTATATTAGCAAAGCGCCTCGCGGGGGGAGCCTTGCGGAAGCGCGGTGTACCTTGTAAATTAAACAATGCAAACAGCTTATGCAAATAAGCACCAGCAGAGGGTTCTTTAAAGGGATCAGGAATGGTCCCGGAATTTCTTTGAGAGCTAGAAATAGCGATCGATGAACGATTTAGGCATCCGGAAGGGTGTTTAGATACGATTATTGAGAGTTTGATCCTGGCTCAGGACGAACGCTGGCGGCGTGCCTAACACATGCAAGTCGAACGAAGCTGCATAGATAGAGGCTTCGGCCAATTGAAATGTAGACTTAGTGGCGGACGGGTGAGTAATGCGTGAGCAACCTGCCCTTCAGAGGGGGACAACAGTTGGAAACGACTG
>CANROZ010000005.1 GCA_947632365.1 uncultured Oscillospiraceae bacterium | reverse complement strand
TTCTTACTTTTCTGCAATTTTAGTATGACAGGTTAATCCACGCTTTACAAGTTTGGAGTCACTTCATATTGTCCGATCTATTGCGCTCTTAGCAGCGCGGTATAGAACACGTTCCTGCGGTCGCGTGGGGATCGGTTCAAAACTGGGTCTGCTTCACCGCGTGGGCGATCTGCTCCAGCACCCAGGCCACCTCGGCCTGGAACTCCCGGGAGGAGGTGCGCAGCACCCCGGAGCGGAAAGCTCCCAGCTGCACCAGGCGGTCGGAGGTGACCACCCGGACGGTCTCGTTTTTGCCGATATCGTTCACCAGCCGCTCGATGTACATGTCCGCCGTCTCGCCCTCCCGGGTGTAGGCCACGCGCACATTGGCCCGGCTGTCCCGGCTGCCAGCACCCCCGGGGACCTTGTAGGCGTCAAAGACCACCGCCAGCTCGCTCTTGGTATAGCCCTGGTAGTTCGCCAGCATGTCCAGCAGCTTGTCCCGGGCAAGGTCCAGGCCATGGGCGGCCAGGGCCTTCAGCTCGTCCCAGGCGAAGATCACGTTGTAGCCGTCCACGATGATGTGTTCCTTCGCCTTGCGGGCCTGCATCTGGATGGCCACGGCGCCGTTCACCGTGGGGCCGCCGTATTGGGGGCGGCGAATGGGGCCGAACTCACGGGTCATGATGGCCTCCAGCTCTGCCTCGTCGATGTCTAGGTTCCGCTGGCACAGCGGGGCGGGCTCATCAGTGGCGGCGGGCTTTTTCAGGGGGCTCTCCAGGTGCATATAATCCGGCACCTTGTCCCACTTCACCGTGAAGCCGCCGCCGTGGGCGCAGAACACGCTGTCCGGGGTGTTTTCCAGGTCCGCCTCGGGGTCATAGCCCGCCGCGTCGACCACCGCCTGGGCGTCATGGCAGGGGCGGCAGCCCTCCACATGGCAGGAAAAGCGGCCCCGGCCCCCGGTGTAGGCGGCCACCTGGGCGGCGTAATCCCCCATGGCGGCCACGGGCGCGGAGCCCTCCAGCACCATCCGGTCCCCCTCGGGGATGGGGCTCCGGTGCTCGCCGCCCATGGCCCGGATGTCGGTGATGGCCCGGCCGATCAGCGCCGCGGGCACCTCCAGGCGGAAGGTATAATAGGGCTCCAAAAGCACGCTCTCGGCCTGCATGAGCCCCTGGCGCACCGCCCGATAGGTGGCCTGGCGGAAGTCGCCGCCCTCGGTGTGCTTCAGATGGGCCCGGCCTGTGAGCAGGGTGATCTTCACGTCGGTGAGGGGGGAGCCTGTGAGCACGCCCAGGTGCTGTTTTTCCGTCAGGTGTGTGAGGATGAGCCGCTGCCAGTTCCGGTCCAGCACGTCCTCGGGGCAGACCGTATCCACCGTGACGCCGCTGCCCGGCGCACCGGGCTCCAGCAGCAGATGCACCTCCGCGTAGTGACGCAGAGGCTCGAAGTGACCCACGCCCTCCACGGGCCCGGCGATGGTCTCCCGATAGAGCACCCGCCCGGCGTCGATGTCCACATCCACGTCGAAGCGGTCCCGGATGAGGCTTTTTAACACCTCGATCTGTACCGCGCCCATGAGCTGTACGTGTATCTCACCCAGAGCCTCCTGCCAGACGATGTGCAGCTGGGGCTCTTCCTCCTCCAGCAGCTTCAATTTGGGCAGCATGGCCCGGGCGTCGACCCCCTTGGGCAGCACGATCCGATAGCCCATGGCGGGGGTGAGCCAGGGCTCGTCCCCGTCCGGCTCCGCACCAAGGCCCTGGCCGGGCCAGGTGGCGCTCAGCCCCGTGACGGCGCAGACCTGTCCCGCCGGGACACGGTCGGCGGTATCGTACTTCACGCCGGAATAGAGCCGTATCTGGCTGATCTTCTCCTCCACAGGCTCCGTCCCGTGCAGGGGCAGATACCGCATGGGGGAGCGGACGGCCAGCTCGCCCCCCGTGACCTTCAGCCAGGTGAGGCGGCCGCCCTGGGCGTCCCGGCTGATCTTATACACCCGGGCGCCGAAGGGAACGGGCCAGGCGGGGGAGACAGTGTACCGCTCCAGGGCTGCGAGAAACGCCTCCACGCCCTCCAGCTTCAGTCCCGAGCCGAAAAAGCAGGGGAAGAGCTTCCGCTTTCGGATGAGCGCAGCCACATCCTCGTCGGCGACGCGGCCCGCGTCCATATATCGGTCCAGCACCGCCTCGTCCAGCATGGCCACGGCCTCGTCCCGGGCGGCGTTGTCCGGGGAGAAGTCCACGCAGCCCTCGTCCAGGTGGGCGCGGATATCCTCCAGCAGGGCCTTTCGGTCCGTGCCGTTCACGTCCATCTTGGTGACGAACAGGAACGTGGGGACCCGGTAGCGGTCCAGCAGCGCCCAGAGGGTCTCCGTGTGGGCCTGTACGCCGTCCGTGCCGCTTATGACCAGTATGGCGTAGTCCAGCACCTGAAGCACCCGCTCCGCCTCCGGGGAGAAGTCCACGTGCCCCGGCGTGTCCAGAAGGGTGATCTCCCTGTCTCCGGCGGTGAGGATGGCCTGTTTGGAGAAGATGGTGATGCCGCGGGCCCGCTCCAGGTCGTGGTTGTCCAGATAGGTGTCCCGATGGTCCACCCGGCCCAGCTTTTTGATCTTTCCTGTCAGATACAGCATCCCCTCGCAGAGGGTGGTCTTGCCCGCGTCCACGTGGGCGAGGATGCCGATGGCTAGTTTTTTCATGGGCACGTTTCCTTCATAAGTCAAAACCTCCGGCGAAGCCGGAGGCTTGAATAGGCCCTAGAAGGGCCTGGGATCGGCAGGCGTCTCAAGACGCATCGAAATTTTGCCTCTTGCATCACTTGCCCCACAGCCCGTAAACGGGCGATCCCTTTTCCCGTTAGTGCTCTCGTTGATTAAGTTTTTACTTGTAGCTCGCTTCGCTCGATGCTTGCAGCTAAAGCTTTTTGCGAGACGCCTCCACTGGCAAAGCCAGTGGTTTCCGAAGCCAAAAAGAAGACCGCCGGAACATCGCACTGTTCCGGCGGTCCCCTATGGATAGAGGACAAAATGAAAAAGATGAAACTGACACTTGCTGCTCTCAGTTTAACGGCCGGATATTACAAAAGAAAGTGAGATATCATTACAAAAGTATTAAGTTACGGGAAATGCCGAAATAACTGTCAGTCGAAGGCAAAGCCCCACCACAGATCGGAGCCGCCCGACAGCGCGCTGCCCGGGCGGACCGCTGCCATCACGAAGGGCCTGGCCCGGCCGGGGCCGGGACAGAAGAGGGGGGAGCGGACAAGGTACCGCTCCGCCGGGAACCGCTCCGCGATGGCCCCCAGCACGCCCATCCAGTCGCCCTCCGGCGCCAGAAGCTCCACGATGCGGCAGGTGGGGCCGTCCATCTCCACCACGGCGATATCCCCGTCCACGGAGAAGAGCCCGCCGCCGAAGCGCTGGATGTGGTAGCTTTCCAGGGCAAAGAGATCGGCGGTCAGCACGGTGTAGGGCTGGCCCCGCAGCACGGCCTTGCGCCGCAGATAGTATTCCCCCACGGAGATGGGGGCCGCCGTCCGGTCTGCGGCGGGTATCTCGTCCCGGGCAAAGACCGCCTCCCGGACGGAACTGACCGGGATGCAGCCGGAGGCTTTCTCATAAAAGGCATAGAGCTCCGGGGAGGCGGGCAGCACGCAGGCCGCGTCCGCCCGCTCCAACGCCGCACGCACGCACGCCTTGTAGACCGCCGTGCCGATGCCCCGGTCCCGCCAGGCGGGATCGGTGGCCAGGGCATAGGTGTAGGCGGTGGAGAGGGACTTTCCCGCCGGGGGGAACAGCACCGGACCGTCCAGCACGTACATGGCCGAGACCGCCTGTCCCTCCGCCTCCGCCACGATGCAGGCGTCGGGCCGGAGAAAGAGGGAGAAGAATTTTTCAATGTAATCCGTATCATCGCCAAAGGCGTCCTGCCACAGCGTCATGAGACGGGGACGGTCCTCCTTCCGCCAGGGGCGGATCGTGAACTCGCTCATGGGATCACCACCTTATATTTTTCCACCATCCTGTCGGGATGATAGGTGAGCTTGGATTGGCGCAGGGAGGGGCGGCCCGTGTCGTCCTCCCGGTTGATCCACCGCACCTGGGGATGGATGGCGCGGATGTAGCGCACAAATTCCCGGTTGATCATGGGATAGGCCCCGTTGATGTGGGCATAGGCCTTTTCAAAGTGGGCGTCAAAGGTGTCGGCGGAGGCCATCTCCCCGATGGAGAAGGCCGCGATCCGGCCGGAGACGCGGAGCACCCCGCCATCCAGGCCCAGGGGCTCATAGTAACGGAACGCCCTCTGGATGGCCCGGTATTCGTCGTCGATGCCGTCCCGCTCATCCTCGCCGCAATCGGCCATCCAGGCGTCCAGCATGGCCTGACAGGCGGGGATGTCCGCCGCCGTCAGGGGGTCGAACCGCCAGTCGTTCTCCTGCTCGAAGCGGTTGATGTGGTTGCGCTTGCCGTGCAGGTGCTTCCCCGTCAGGGTGTCCAGCTTCTCCGCAGTGTATACGTAGTCCCAAAGGTCCCGCTCCTCCTCCAGGGAGAAGCTGTCGCCGTAAAGCTGCCGCAGGGCGGGCAGGTGGTCCGCCGTCACCCCCCTGAGCACCAGGGGAAAGCCGTTGGCCGCGGCGTAGGCGGCCATCTCGTCCAGGACAGGGGCCAGCTCGCCGCTGCCCACGGGCCAGGCAAAAAAGGGGACGTGCTCATAGCAAAGCAGCGTCACCATCCGTTCTCCCAGGCGGCCCACATGCTGGTGATAGGTCTCGTCCCAGAGGAAGATGTTTCCGAAATTGTAGTCGGCGCTGAGGGAATTTTCCGCCAGCACGATGGGGTCGATCCAGGCCTTGTCGGCCAGGGTGACCGGGTGCAGTTCAAGCATACAGGTTTTTGATCTCCCGCTGTAAAGTTTTCAGGTCCACGAAGGTCTCGGGCCGCTTGGAGGGGTCGCGGAGCAGGGCGGAGGGGTGGTAGATGGCCATGGCCTTCCGGCCCTGGACGTCGAACCACTGGCCATGCTCCCGGGTGATGCGGAAATCGCTCTTGATGAAGGCCATGGCCGCGATGCGTCCCAGAAAAACTATGATCTTGGGGTCCACCAGAGCGATCTGGCGGTCCAGCCAGCCGACGCAGGCGGCCTGCTCGTCGGGGAGCGGGTCCCGGTTCCGGGGCGGACGGCACTTGACGATATTGGCGATATACACCTGCGTCCGATCCAGGTCGATCAGCTCCAGCATGGTGTCCAGCAGCTTGCCCGCGGGGCCCACGAAGGGCTCGCCCTTCAGGTCCTCCTGCTCACCGGGGCCCTCGCCGATGAACATCACGTCGGCCTGCTCGTTGCCCACGCCGAACACCAGATTGTGTCGGGTCTTGCCCAGCTCACAGCGCATGCAGCCGCCGCATTCGGCGCGCAGCCGCTCCCAGGAGTCGTTTTGTTCCTCTTTGAAAAAGTCCATATCAGTCCAGCTCGCTTTGTCCGGTATAGAGCATATAGTAGCGGCCCTTCTGGGACAGCAGCTCCTCATGGCTGCCCCGCTCCATGATCTCGCCGTGCTCGATGACCACGATGGCCTGGGCGTTGCGCACGGTGGAGAGGCGGTGGGCGATGACGAACACGGTCCGGCCCTCCATCAGTGCGTCCATGCCCTTGTCGATGAGCTTTTCCGTGCGGGTGTCGATGGAGCTGGTAGCCTCGTCCAGGATCATCACCGGGTGCTTGGCCACGGCGGTGCGGGCGATGGCCAGCAGCTGTCGCTGGCCCTGGGAGAGATTCTGGCCGTTTCCGGTGATCATGGTGTCGTAGCCGTCCGGCAGGCGGGTGATGAAGCCGTGGGCGTTGGCGGACTTGGCCGCGGCGATGCACTCCTCGTCGGTGGCGTCCAGCTTGCCGTAGCGGATGTTCTCCATCACCGTTCCGGTGAACAGGTCCGTATCCTGCAGCACGATGCCCAGGCTCCGCCGCAGGGCGGCCTTTTTGATGTCCTTCACATCGATGCCGTCAAAGAGGATACGGCCGCTGTCCAGCTCGTAAAAGCGGTTGATGAGGTTGGTAATGGTGGTCTTGCCCGCGCCGGTGGAGCCCACGAAGGCGATTTTCTGGCCGGGCTTGGCCCAGACGGTGATGCCCTTCAAAACGGGCTTTTCCGGGACATAGGAGAAGTGCACGTCCTCCAGCCGCACGTTGCCCATCACCTCCCGGAACTGGAACGAGCCGTCGGGCTGGGGTATCTTCCAGGCCCAGAAGCCCGTGCGCTCCCCGTGTCCGGTCTCGGTGAGGGTGCCGTCCGAGGCCCGATCCACCGTGACCAGGGTGACGGCGCCGTCGTCCGGCTCCGGCTCATGGTCGATGATGGCGAAGATGCGCTCGGCGCCCGCGATGGCGGAAAACAGGTTGATGGCCTGGTTGCTCATCATGTTGATGGGCATTGTCACCTGGCGGATGTAGTTGAGGTACACGCCCAGAGAGCCGATGGTGAACCGCCCGGCCACAGTCATGAACCCACCCAGCACCGCCGTCACCGCGTAGCAGATGTTCATGACGGCGTTCATGGTGGGGAAGATGATGCTGCCCAGGAAGTTGGCGAAGATGGCGTTGTCCCGGTACTCGTCGTTGCGCTCGTCGAAGCCCGCTTTGGCCCGCTGCTCGTAGTTGAAGGCCTTGACTACCTTCAGCCCGTCCAGCATCTCCTCGGTGTAGCCGTTCAGCTCGCCCAGGGAGGACTGCTGTTTTTTGAAGAGGATGCGGGAGTATTTGCCGATGCCCTTCACCAGGCCAAAGGACAGGGCGATGGTGATGAGGGTGATGCAGAACAGCTTCCAGCTCAGGTTGATCATCAGCGCCACCGTGCCCACGAAGGTGATGATGCCGCTCAAAAACTGCACGATGCCCTGCTCCAGGCACATCTGCACGTTGTCCGCGTCGTTGGAGAAGCGGCTCATCAGCTCCCCGTGGGTGTGCTCGTCGAAGAAGCTGACGGGCAGGTCCTGCAGCGCGGAGAACAGGTCCCGCCGCAGGGCGTTGGTGGCCCACTGGGCTAGGGTCATGCAGGTGCGGGAGGTGAAGTAGGTGGCCACGGCGCTGGCCAGATAGATGCTGGCCAGGATGCCAAGCTGCGCCGCCAGGGCGGAGAAGTCCTTCTCGGGGCTGGTGATCAGCGGCACGATATAGTCGTCGATCAGCGGCCGCAGGTAGTAGCTGGCCGCCAGGGTGCAGCCCGTGGAGACCAGCATCAGCACCAGCACCAGGACGAACAGGCTCTTTTTCCGGCCCGCGTAACCTAGGATGCGGATGAGGGTGCCCTTGGCGTCTTTGGGCTTGCGGAAATCCCGGCCGCCGCCGGGGCCGCCCCGCACGTCCTTATATATCTTCTCGTCGTTGACGTCCACGTTGTCCACAGCCAGGCGCGCCTTCAACTGGGACCAGATGCTCTTTTTCTCAGCCATCGCTCAGCGCCTCCTCTACCTGTGAAGTGTAGATGTCCCGGTAGATCGGGCTGGTCTGCATCAGCTGTGCATGGGAGCCCACGCTCTCCACGCCGCCCTCGTCCAGCACCACGATCTTGTCCGCGTCCACCACGGAGGAGATGCGCTGGGCGATGATGAACACGGTGGTGTCGGCCAGCTCCCGGGAGAAACTCTCCCGGATGCGGCTCTCGGTGTCGGAGTCCACGGCGCTGGTGCTGTCGTCCAGGATGAGGATGGCCGGGTGCTTGAGCATGGCCCGGGCGATGCACAGCCGCTGCTTCTGGCCGCCGGAGACGTTGGTGCCCCCCTGCTGGATGTAGGTGTCCAGCCCCTCGGGCATCTGGGATACAAAGTCCCATGCCTGGGCGTTTTTCAGCGCAGCGATGATCTCCTCGTCGGTGGCGTTCTCGTCGCCCCAGGCGATGTTCTCCCGGATGGTGCCGGAGAACAGGACGTTTTTCTGCAACACCATGCCGATGCCGCGGCGCAAATCCTGGATGCGGTAGTCCCGCACGTCCACGCCGTCCACCAGCACAGCGCCCTCGGTGGCGTCGTAGAACCGGGGGATCAGGTTCACCAGGCTGGATTTACCGGAGCCTGTGCCGCCCACGATAGCCACCGTCTCGCCGGGAGCGGCGGAGAAGGAGATGTTTTTCAGCACGTGCTCGCCGGAGCCCGTGCGCTTATAGCGGAAGGAGACATTGCGAAACTCCACCGAGCCGTGGTCCCGGGCGATGGTGCGCGCCGGGGCGTCCGGCTTATCCTGGATATCCGGAACGGCGTCCAGTACCTCCGCGATGCGCTTGCCGCAGGCCCGGGAGCGGGTGTACTGCATCAGCACCATGGAGAACATCATCACGCTCATCATGATCTGGTTGAGGTAGCTGATGACCGCGAGAAGCTGGCCGGACTGGATGGTGCCATTGGCCACCATGCGCCCGCCGAACCAGTAGATGCATAAGGTCACCGCGTTCAATACGATGGTGGCCAGGGGGCTCATGGCGATGATGACGCCCACGGCCCGCAGGTTGGAGCGGGTAAGCTCGTCGTTGGCCTTTTTGAACTTCTGCTTTTCGTACCGCTGGCGGACGAAGGCCTTCACCACCCGGATGGCGATGAGGTTCTCCTGGATGTCCGCGTTCATGGCGTCCAGCTTCTGCTGGACCAGGATGAACAGCTTATCCACAAAGGTCATCACCGTGATGACGCCCACGAACAGCACCGGCACCGCCACCATGTAGATGAGGGCCAGACGCCAGGAGTAGGTGATGACGATGGTCATGGCCACCAGCAGCTGGAAGGGCGCCTGGATGAAGGTGCGCAGCATCATCTGCACGGCCATCTGCAATTGCCGCACATCGCTGGTGGTGCGGGTGATGAGGCTGGCGGTGGAGAAGCGGTCGATATCCGCGAAGGAGAACTCCTGGATGTGCCGATACAGGGCCTGGCGCAGGTTGGCGCCGAAGCCGTTGGCCGCCCGGGAGGCGTTCCAGGTGCTGATGAAGCCGGATATGACGCTCATGATGGCCAGGGCCGTCATGGCCAGGCCGCATAGGATGATGTAGCGCCTGTTTCCGGTGGCCACGCCCTGGTCCACGATGTTGCTCATCAGCGTGGGCAACGCCAGGGTCACCACTGTCTCCAACAGGACGAAAATAGGGGTCAGGATCAGGGAATTTTTGTACTTTCCCCAATAGCCTGTGAGGATCTCACGCATGGGATGGGTACGGCTCCTTTCCAGACAGAAGCACTGTCTTGAACACAACATAATCTAAAATATGTTACCAAACGCGGCAAACAAAGTCAATATATTGATGTAAACATAGTGTGAACAGTTCCCCAGGCATAAAGCCGGGGACAGGCCAATAAACTTGTCCAGAGAGGAGGGAGCGCATGGACGGCTTTATGGCGGCGGCGGCGCTGCTGCCGCCGATGCTGCGCCGGAGCGCGATGGCTCTGGACCCGGCGGAGCGGGCGGTGTGCGAGGAGATACGCCTGCGGCGGGGCCAGGTCGGCACCGTGCTCATGGCAGGGCGGGAATACGGTTTGGGCACCGGGCCCGTGACGGAGCGGGAGCTGCTGGCCGTGGTGGATACGGCCACGGGGGCCAGCATGCACGCGGCGGGCGAACAGCTGCGCCGGGGGTTTCTCGCCGCGCCGGGCGGCGTGCGGGTAGGGGTGTGCGGCACGGCGGTGTCGGGCCCGATGGGCATGGAGAGCCTGCGGCAGATATCCTCTCTGGCCCTGCGCATCCCCCGGGCGGTGCCGGGCTGCGCCGACGGCATATGGCCCGCGCTCACGGCGGACGGCTTTACCTCCACGCTGATCGTGTCCCCGCCGGGGGCGGGCAAGACCACGCTGCTGCGGGAGCTCATCCGGCGGCTCAGCGGCGCCGGATGGCGGGTGGCTGTGGCGGACGAGCGGGGGGAGATCGCGGACGCCTGGCAGGGAGAGCCCGCCTTTGACGTGGGGCCTCACACGGACGTGCTCACGGGCCTGGGGAAGGCCCAGGCGCTGGGCATCCTGCTGCGGGGAATGGGGCCTCAGATCGTGGCGGTGGACGAGGCGGCGGACCCGTCGGACACTGACGCTATCCTGGCTGCGGCGGGCTGCGGCGTGGCGGTGCTGGCCACGGTCCACGGTGCGCCGGAGGGGCCGGAGAGCCCCGCTCTGCGGGCCCTTCTGACCAGCGGCGCCTTCCGCCGTCGGGTGTGGGTGGAGAGCGTTGACGGCGTGAGGCGGTACGAAGTAGAGGCGCTGCCGTGCGCCTGACCGGGGCGGCGCTGCTGGTGGGGGCGGGGGCGCTGGCGGGCCTGGCCGGGGCGGATGCGCTCCGGCGCCGGGCGGCGCTGCGCGCGGCGCTCTGCCGGATGCTGGAGATGATGGGCTATGAGCTGGAGCGGTTCCGCACGCCCCTGCCTGACATGTTTCAAAAGCTGTCCGTCCTGCTGGATGGGCAGGCGGGAGAGCTCTGCCGCCGGATGGGGTCGGGGCTGGAGCAGCTGGGAGAACGGGAACTGGCGGAGATATGGACGGATGCGCTGGCGGTACTGCCTACGGCGGAGCGGGCCATCCTGCTGCCCCTGGGGGCCGTGCTGGGCCGCTACGGAGCGGAGGAGCAGCTGCGGGCGGTGACGGCGACCCGACTGGAGATGGAGCAGGCCCGGGACCGTGCACGGCTGGAGCTGCAGGAGCGGGGCCGGATGGTGGTGGGCGTGTCCGCCGCCGGGGCGGCGCTGCTGGCGGTGCTGCTTTTGTAGACACGGTGCCCGGGGGTGGACAGATGGATGTTGATCTGATATTCAAGATAGCGGCGGTGGGCATCCTGGTGGCGGTGCTGAATCTGCTGCTGACCCGTTCCGGCCGGGACGAGCAGGCGCTGATGACCACCATCGCGGGGCTGGTGGTGGTGCTGGTGATACTGGTGCAGCGCATCGCGGAGCTGTTCGACCTTATCCGGCGGTTGTTCGAGCTATGAGCATCCTGATGAAGGCGGCGGCCCTGGGGCTGACGGGGGCGCTCATCGCGCTGCTGCTGAAGAAAAACGCCCCGGAGATGGGCCTGGCGCTGAGCCTCGCGGTGTGCATCATGGGCGCCGGGCTGGCCATGGAACTGTTCTCCCAGCTGAAGGAGGTCATCGACCTGGCCCGGGCCCAGACCGGGCTCAGTCCCGCCATCGTAGACCCGGTGCTCAAATGCGTGGGCATCGGGGTGGTGACGCGGCTGGCGGCGGACCTGTGCAAGGACGCGGGCCAGGGGGCCATCGCCTCGGCGGTGGAGCTGACAGGGGCGGCCTGCGCCATGGTCACGGCCCTGCCGCTGATCCGCTCACTCTTGCAGATGATAGGCGACTTCGTTTGAATGCAAGCATTCAAACGAGAAGGCTTCAGCCTGCTGCAGCGCACTCGCTGCGCTCGCGCGTTTGCAGGCCGAGAAGAATGATTTCCCAGGTACACGCCCTGGGAAATCATATCCGAATTTATTTGCGCCTGCGGGCGCAAACTCTGCGAGGCATATTCAGATATATGAGGATGATTTCTGTCATTTTGCTCCTGCTCCTGGTCCTGCCCGTTCCGGCGCTGGCGGTGGACACGGAGGGACTGGAGGACGCCCTGCCGGAGTCGGCAAGGGAGATATTAGGGGACGCCTCGGTGGAGGACGCCTCTGGCGGAGGGCTGTGGCAGCGGATCGGGCAGTGGGCGCTCACGGCTCTGTCCGGACACCTCTCCGCCGCGGCCCGCAGCGCCTCGGTGGCTCTGGCGGTGACGCTGCTGTGCTCTCTGGCGGCGGCTTTGGGGGAGAAGGGCGGCGGCGCAGAATACGTGATCCTGGGCGGCGCGCTGGCCATCATGGCGGCCTGCGCGGGGGACATCAAGTCCTTTCTTGGCCAGACCGAGACGGCGCTGCTGGAGCTGGCTGACTTTTCAAGGGCGCTGCTGCCCACAGTGGCGGCCAGCGCGGCAGCCAGCGGCCATGGTGCCGCGGCGGCGGCCCGCTACGCGGCGTCGGCGCTGTTCATGGATGTGATGATGGGCGTGGGGCTGCGGCTGATCTTGCCCTGCATCTATGCCTATGCCGCCGCCAGCACTGCCCACGCGGCGCTGCCATCCGGGGCCATGGGCGGTCCGGTGAAGCTGGTGGGGTGGGTGTGCACCACGCTCCTGACGGCCATGACCACCGCCTTCACCCTGGCCCTGACCATGACGGGGGCCATCGCAGGCGGCGCGGATAAGGTGGCGGGCAGCCTTGCCAAGAGCGCCATCTCCGCTGCCCTTCCGGTGGTGGGGTCCATCCTGGCGGACGCGGCGGACGCCTATGTGGCCGGGGCGGCCATGGTCCGTGGCGCGGTGGGCATCTTCGGTCTGGCGGCGGTGCTGGGGGTGTGCCTTGGCCCGGCGATGGGACTGGGGCTGCACTACCTGCTGTTCAAGGCGGCGTCCTGTGTGGCCGAGCCCTTCGCCGAGGGACGGCTGGCGGGGCTCATCGGCCGGATCGGCACGGCCTACGGGATGGCCCTGGGCCTGGTGGGCAGCGCGGGGACCATGCTGTTCGTGTCCATCGTTCTTTCCACGGAGGTGTTCGCCCTATGATGGACTGGATCGCCCACATCACGGCGGCGTCTCTGCTGGGGGCGCTGGCCCTGACGCTGACGCCCCCGGGCCGGGTGCAGAAGGTGACGCGGCTGGTGTGCGGGCTGGTGTGCGCCCTGGCGGTGGCGGGGCCTGTGGCGCGGCTGGATACGGACAGCCTGGCCCGGGACATGGCCCTTTACAGGCAGCGGGCCAGTCAGATCGTATCCCAGGCAGAAGAGGAGGGAAAAATGCTGGATCGGACGTACATAGAGCAGCGGTGCCAGGCATATATATTAGGCAAAGCGGCCCAGGCAGGCGTCAGCGTGGGCTCCGTCACCGTGACCGCCCGGTGGGATGAGCAGGCCCTGCTGTGGTATCCCTGGCAGGCGGCGCTGGACGCGCCGTTTGACAGCGGCCTTGCCGCCTCCATCGAGGGAGAGCTGGGCATCCCCGTGTCCCGGCAGGAGTGGCGGCGCGATGGGTGACGGACGGGATAGGCTCCTGGCGTGGCTGGGGCGCTGCAAGTACGTGCTGCTGGTGGGACTGGTGGGGCTGGGACTGCTGCTGTGGCCGTCCGGACAGGGGGAGGATATGCCCTCTCCGACGGCAGATACGGAGGAGGCCCGGCTGGGAGAGCTGCTCTCGTCAATGGAAGGGGTGGGGCGCGCGGAGGTACTGCTCTCAGAAAAAGGCGCCGCGGTGGTATGCCAGGGCGCGGAGAACGTGACGGTGCGTCTGGCCATCACAGAGACGGTGCGGTGCTATACCGGACTGGGCGCGGACAGAGTCGTGATCTATAAAATGAATGAAAGCTGGAGGGAACAATGATGAAGAGGAATTTAAAGAGAAACATCGTGGTCATCGCGGTGCTGGTGTTCGTGGGGGCAGCGGTGTATCTCAACTGGTCCTACAACAGCCGCTGGGGCGCGGCGGACGCGGCCATGGTGGCGGCGGAGGACGCAGCGATGATGGCGGCCCAGGAGGAGTATACGGCGGCCTCTGCGGAGACGCAGAGCAGCCCCAGCGTGGCGGTGAACGCCTATTTCGACGAGGCGCGGCTCACCCGCCAGTCCTCCCGGGATGAGGCGCTGCAGCTGCTGGAGCAGGCCTGCGCCGGGGACGAGACAAGTCAGGAGGTCATCGATGAGTCCATGCGCCAGATCAATGCCATGGCCAGCTGGAACCTGCAGGAGAGCCTGTTGGAAAACCAGCTGCTGGCAAAGGATTTCAACGACTGCGTGGTGATGGTCAGCGACGAGGGCGTGACCGTGGCGGTGCCCGCGCCGCTGGAGGGCCTGACCGACACCCAAGTGGCCCAGATCACCGAGGCGGTGGTCTCCAACACCGACTGGCCCGCCCAGGCGCTGAATATCATCGAGGTAACGGAATAAATCCCTTTTCTTTTTGGAAAGCCTGTGCTATAATACCTCTGATGAATGATCGGGAGGTGGCTGGCGATGGCAGAGAACTACATCACCAAGCAGGAAGAGAAGGGCACTGTCAACATCTCGGAGGACGTGATCGCCGTCATGGTGGCGGCGGTGGTGACCGAGGTGGAGGGCGTGGCCGGGCTGGGCAGTCCCACCACGTCGGAGCTGGTGGAGCTCTTCGGGCGCAAGAACCCCGTCAAGGGCCTCAAGATCCGCTTTCTGGATGAGAAGATCACCATCGATGTGCTCATCAATGTTCGCGCCGCGGGCAGCGTCACCGACACCGCCATGCGGGTGCAGGACGCGGTATGCAGCGAGGTGGAATCCATCACGGGCATGAACGCGGTGGTGAACGTCCACGTGACGGGCATCTCCTTCGACAAATAACCGGACAGGACCATCATCGGAGCCCCGCAGCGGGGCTCCTTATTGTATTTGGAGGCACCATGACAAGATCGGCAGCGAGAGAGATCGCCATTCAGCTGGGCTTTTCCGTGGCGGGCACCGGACAGGAGCCCGACGCCGCTGTGGAGGCCTTTTTCGACCGGGAGCACTATGCCGCTATGGCGGAGGAGGACGAGCTCTATCGGGAGAAGCCCTCGAAAAAGGATATGGAGTTCATCCGTCAGAGCGTACAAGGCGTGGCGGAGAAGCGGGAGCAGCTGGACGGGCTCATCGGCCAATACGCCAAGGGCTGGCGGCCGGAGCGCATCTCCCGCAGCGCCGCGGCCATATTGCGCCAGGCAATGTACGAGGTGCTCTATATGCCGGATGTGCCGGACGCCGCTGCCATGGACGAGGCGGTGGAGCTGGCCAAAGGCTATGAGGAGCCGGATGTTGTGTCGTTCATCAACGGCGTGCTGGGAGGCTTCTATCGCGCGGAGGTGCTGAAGCAGACCGACGGGGAAGGGCAGAGCGATGGATGAGCAGACCTTCACCGTCTCGGCCCTGAACGAGTATGTGAAGGCGCTGCTGGACAGCGATCCCATCCTGCGCCAGGTCTCGGTGCGGGGCGAGCTGTCAAACTACAAGGTCTATCCCTCCGGGCACCACTATTTCACCATGAAGGACGCTGAGGGCAGCCTGCGGTGCGTGATGTTCCGCTTCAGCGCCGCCAAGCTCCGGTTCCGGCCGGAAAACGGCATGAGCGTGGTAGCCACGGGCCGGGTGACGGTCTATCCCCGGGACGGGTCCTATCAGCTGAACGTGACTGGACTGATGCCGGAGGGCGTGGGCGACCTGCAGGTGGCCTTTGAGCAGCTGAAGGCAAAGCTGGCCGCCGAGGGACTTTTCGATCCAGCCCACAAAAAACCTCTGCCGCTCTTTCCCCGGCGGGTGGCGGTGATCACCAGCGGCGCGGGCGCCGCGGTGCACGATATCATCCGGGTGCTGGGAAAGCGCTGGCCCCTGGCGAAGATACTGGTGATGCCCGTGCGAGTGCAGGGCATGGAGGCGCCGCCGGAGATCGCGGGCGCCATCGCCTATGCCAACCGCCACGCCCTGGCCGATCTCATCATCACCGGGCGGGGCGGCGGGTCCCTGGAGGACCTGTGGGCCTTCAACGACGAGCGGGTGGCCCGGGCCATCTACGCGTCCGATATCCCGGTCATCTCCGCCGTGGGCCATGAGCCGGACGTGACCATCGCCGACTATGTGGCGGACCGTCGGGCGGCCACGCCCTCCAACGGCGCCGAGATCGCCGGACCGGATATCCAGGAGGTAACGGCCGCTGTGGCCCAGACAGATATCCGCCTCAGACAGGCCATGGCCAAGAAGCTGGAGGGCCTGCGGCGGGAACTGGACGGCCTGGCTGCCCGCCCGGCGCTGACCGATCCGGAGGTATATCTGGGGGCCAAGGCGATGGCGCTGGACTATGCCCGGGCGAGACTGGTGGCGGCAGCGGCGAAGGCGGCGGAGGAAAAGCGCCGGGCCTATGTGGCCCTGGCGGCCAAGCTGGACGCCCTCAGCCCGCTGAAGGTGCTGGGCCGGGGCTATGCCATTGCGGAGAAAAACGGCGCTGCCATCCGCTCTGCGGCAGACGCGGCGGTGGGCGACAGGATAGATGTGAAGCTGTCCGGGGGCAGCCTGGACTGCGTCGTGGAGGAGGTACACTGTGGCGAAAAAGGCTGAGCAAATGAGCTTTGAACAGTCGCTGGCTAGGCTAGAGGAGATCGTGAAGAGCCTGGAGAAGGGCGACGCGCCTCTGGCGGAGAGCCTGGGGCTGTTCGAGGAGGGCGCGGGGCTCATCCGCGCCTGCGGAAAGCTGCTGGACGAGGCGGAACAGAAAGTGGTCCAGCTGCGCAAGGGACCGGACGGCGAGCCGGAAGAACTGCCGTTTGAATGAGAGGAGAGAGGGCATGATAGACGCAAAAGAGAGATTCGAGCAGTACAGAGCCATGGTGGAGTACTGGCTGGCGGGGCGGTTCACCCCTGCGGAGGATGGGGCCGACGGGCTCCGGGAGGCCATGATCTACAGCCTGATCCCCGGGGGCAAGCGGGTGCGGCCCGTGCTGTGCCTGGAGTTTGCCCGCATCTGCGGCGGCGAGCCGGAGGACGTGGTGCCCGTGGCCTGCGGGCTGGAGCTTTTGCACAGCTACAGCCTCATCCACGACGACCTGCCCTGCATGGACGACGACGACGAGCGCCGGGGCAAGCCCTCCAGCCATGTGAAGTTCGGCGCGGGCACGGCGGTGCTGGCGGGGGACTGCCTGCAGGCGGAGGCCTTCGCGGCGGTGTGCGACGCGCCCATCAGCGAGTCGGCCCGGTTTCGCTGCTGCCGCATCCTCAGCGGCGCGGCGGGCATTGGCGGCATCTGCGGCGGACAGTATATGGACCTGGACGACACGGACATCACAGCGGAGGGCCTGACGGCCACCGATCTTTGCAAGACCGCCGCGCTCATCGCCGCAGCTTGTGCCATGGGCGCCGCCGCCGTGGGAGCCGCCGAGGAGACCGTGGCCGCGGCCCGGGACTTTGGGGCGGCGCTGGGCATGGCCTTCCAGTGCCGGGACGACCTGCTGGACGGCGACGGCTTCTGCGCCCTGCTGGGGCCGGAGAAGTGTCAGCAGATGACCGAGAGCTATACCCAGGACGCCTATGCGCTGCTGGATAAGTTCGAGGACACGGAGTTTCTGCGTACCCTGACGGAGAAGCTGGCCGGGCGGGAATCCTGAAAGTATTCATTTTGTAATGAAAATATGCAAAATACGCCTTGAATTTCAAGGCGTATTTTGTTATGATGTGTGGACTGGCAAATTTAAGCTGTATAACGATAGATGTTGGTGTGAGCGGTCATGAGTCTTTTGGATAACATTCACAGCCCGGCCGATGTGAAGGCGCTTCCCCCGGAAGCGCTGGGCGAGCTGTGCCGTGAGATACGGGAATACCTGATCGCCTCCCTTTCCAAACGGGGGGGCCATCTGGCCTCCAATCTGGGCGCGGTGGAGCTGACGGTGGCGCTGCACCGGGTCTATGATACCAGCCGCGACCGCCTGGTGTTCGACGTGGGACACCAGTGCTATACCCACAAGATACTCACAGGCCGCATCGCCGGGTTCACGGATTTCCGGGAGCTGGGCGGCATGGCGGGGTTCCCCAAGCCTAGGGAGAGCGTCCATGACGCTTTCGTGGCGGGCCACGCCTCCAACTCCATATCCGTGGCGCTGGGCATGGCCCGGGCCCGGACGGCCCTGGGCGCCGATTACGACGTGGCGGCGCTCATCGGCGACGGCGCGCTCAACGGCGGCATGGCTTTCGAGGGCCTGTCTGACGCGGGCAAGAGCGGCGAGCCGCTGGTGGTGATCCTCAACGACAACGGCATGAGCATCAACGAGGGCGTGGGCGGCATCGCGGACATGCTGGGCCGGATGCGCACCCGGGTGGAGTATATCCGCTTCAAAAAATGGTACCGCAGCTCGCTGATGCCCCACATGCGCCATCTGTCCGGGGCGCTGAGCCGGGGCAAGCGGTGGCTGAAGGAGCGGATCATCACGGAGAACATGTTCGACGATCTGGGCTTTGAGTATATCGGGCCCATCGACGGCCACGATATCCGCAAGGTGGAGAACGCCATCCGCTGGGCCAAGGAGTACCGGGCCCCGGTGCTGGTGCACGTGATCACCCAGAAGGGGCGGGGCTACGCCCCCGCGGAGAAGGCTCCGGAGGCCTTCCACGGCGTGGGCGCCTTTGACGCCAAGAGCGGTGTGCCCAAGTATACGGGCGAGGACTTCTCCTCCGTGTTCGGCCGGGCGCTGACGGAGCTGGCCGGGGAGGATGAGAGCGTGGTGGCCATCACCGCCGCCATGAAGGAGGGCACAGGCCTCATCGGCTTCCAGGAGGCCTGGCCGGAGCGGTTTTTTGACGTGGGCATCGCTGAGGAGCACGCCTGCGCCATGGCCGCGGGCATGGCGGCCCAGGGGCTGAAGCCCGTGTTCGCGGTGTATTCCACTTTTCTCCAGCGCTGCTACGACATGCTCATCCACGATGTGGCCCTCATGGGCCTGCATGTGGTGTTCGGGGTGGATCGGTCCGGGATCGTGGGCCGGGACGGAGAGACACACCAGGGCGCGTTCGACGTGTCCTATCTCTGCTCTGTGCCGGGCATGCGGGTCTATGCGCCGTCCAACTTCCGGGAGATGCGCTCCATGCTCCGTAAGGCGGTGCTGGAGGATACGGGCCCCGTGGCGGTGCGCTACCCCCGGGGCGGCGAGGGCCTGTGGAAGGCGGACACGTCCGGTGAAACGGTGCGCGTGGTGAAGCCGGGGACGGACGTGACCATCGTGGCCTATGGCACGGAGATCAACGAGGCCATCGTGGCCGCCCGGATGCTGAACGGCAGCGGCGTGAGCGCCCAAGTCTTGAAGATCAACACGCTCTGCCCACTGGACACGGACGCCGTGATGGATGCGGTGTGCCGGACAGGCGCTCTTCTGGTGGCGGAGGAGGCATGCGCCGCCGGATGCGTGGGCAGACAGCTGCTGGCCGCGGCGGAGGAGTCTGGCGTGGCGCTGCGGGCGGCCCGGCTGGTGAATCTGGGCAGCGGCCTGCTGGAGCACGGCGCGCCGGAGGACCTGCGGAGAAAGACGGGACTGGACAACGGCTCCCTTGCGGAGCAGGTGCTGGAGATGCTCCATGGCAAAGACGAGACTTGACCAGCGGGTATTGGACCTGGGCCTGGCGGAGAGCCGGGAAAAGGCCAAGGCCCTCATCATGGCTGGCAGCATATATGTGAACGGAGAAAAGCAGACACGCCCGGGCAACACCGTCCCGGAGGACGCACAGGTGGAGCTCCGGGGCGGCAAGCTGGCCTATGTGAGCCGGGGCGGCCTGAAGCTGGAAAAGGCCCTGGACGCCTTTTCTGTGGACCCGGCGGGGCTGGTGTGCGTGGACTGCGGCGCCTCCACGGGGGGCTTTACTGACTGTCTTCTGCAGCGTGGCGCAGCCCATGTGTATGCGGTGGATGTGGGCTACGGGCAGCTGGCCTGGAGCCTCAGAAACGATTCGCGGGTCACGGTGATGGAGCGCACCAACGCCCGCTCCCTTGCCCCGGGCATGTTCCCGGAGGCCATGGACATGGCGGTGATGGATATGTCCTTCATCTCCCTGCGGCTGGTGCTCCCGGCGGTGAAAACGATCCTGCGGCCCGACGGACAGGTGATATGCCTGGTGAAGCCCCAGTTCGAGGCGGGCCGGGAGAAGGTGGGCAAAAAAGGCGTGGTCCGGGACCCGGCGGTGCATCGGGAGGTGCTGGAACAGGTGCTGGGCGACGCGGCGCAGATGGGGTATCATCTCCGGGGCCTGACCTTCTCGCCCATCCGCGGCCCGGAGGGAAACATCGAGTACCTGGCCTGGCTGGATACCGCCGGACCGGGCGTCGAGGCGGATTATGGGGATATCGTCCGCCAGTCCCATGAGGCGCTGGACGGGGGAAAGGGGACCCAGATATGAAAAAGATCGTACTTTGTCCCAACGTCCAGCGGGACGAGGGGTTTGCATTCACCGCGCAGGTGAAGGCCATGCTGGAGCAGACGGGGTGTGCCGTCTTGGTGTGCCCGGTGTGCGGGGAGCCCGCCGCGCCGCCGCCTTTTGAGACAGTGGCGCTGAGCCAGGCGCTGCAGGAGGCGGATCTTCTGGTGACCCTGGGCGGCGACGGCACCATACTGCGCATCGCCCCGGAGGTGATGCTCCACGACGTTCCTATGGTGGGCGTGAACCTGGGGCACACCGGGTTTTTGACGGAGCTGGACCGGGAGAGCGTGGGCCTTTTGAAAAAGGCGGCCGCGGGCAGCTACACTTTGGTGCCCCGGATGATGCTGGACGTGGAGATCGTCCGGAACGGGGAGCGGGTGTTTTTCGACACGGCCCTGAACGACGCGGTCATCGCGGGCATCCTGCAGAACGTGCACCTCACCGCTATGGGCGACGGGGACCGGATATTGAGCTTTTCCGGCGACGGGGTGATCGTGTCCTCGCCCACGGGCTCCACAGCTTATTCCATGGCGGCGGGCGGCCCGCTGGTGGAGCCGGGGGCGGAGGCGGTGATCCTCACGCCCATCTGCGCCCACATGCTGGCGGCCCGGTCCTTCGTGCTGGGGCCGGAGCGGACGGTGACCATCCTGCCCTCCGATGTCAGCGAGGGGCGGCGGTGCGTACTCAGCGTGGATGGCCGGGGTTTGACGGACCTGCTGGACGGCGACCGGGTGGTCGTGTATAAATCAGCGCATCGGCTCCTGATGGCCGACCTTGGCACCAGGAGCTTTTATGAGACAGCATTTGTGAAATTGGGGGAGAGAGTATGAAGACGTCAAGACAGAGCGTGATCCTGGACATCATCAACGAGGAGAACATCGAGACCCAGGGCCAGATGCTGGAGGCGCTCCAGGCCCGGGGGGTGAAGAGCACCCAGGCCACCGTGTCCCGGGACATCAAGGAGCTGCGCCTGGTCAAGGAGATCGGCCCGGACGGGCGGTATCGCTACGCCCCCGCCAATGAGGACGAGTCCAGCGAATCCGCCCGGCGGATGGAGGAGATCTTCCGGGAGGGCTGCATCAGCTTCGACCACGCCCTGCACACGGTGGTGGTGCGGACCATCCCCGGTCTTGCCAGCGCGGTGTGCGGCGCGGTGGACGCCATGGGCGAGGACGCGGTGCTGGGCTCCGTGGCCGGAGACGACACGGGCATCATCGTGCTGCGCAACGCCGCCGCTGCCGAGCGGCTCTGCGCCCAGTTGCGCCGTGCCTATAAGCGGTAAGAGGGAAGAGGGATGCTAAGAAGCCTCCACATCGAGAATATCGCGGTGGTGGAGCGGGCCGACGTCCAGTTCCGGGCGGGCTTGAACGTGCTCACCGGCGAGACCGGTGCGGGCAAATCCATCGTCATCGACGCGCTGTACGCCGTCACTGGAGGCCGGACCAGCCGGGAGCTGGTGCGCACGGGGGCGGACAAGTGCCTGGCCGCAGCGGTGTTCGACGCGGACGCCGCCGGAGCGTGGTGCGAGGAAAACGGCGTGGAGCCGGAGGACGGCCAGCTGATCGTGCAGCGCACTGTCGCCGCCGACGGCAGGGGCTCCTGCCGGGTCAACGGCGTGCCCGTCACCGTGGCGCAGCTGCGCGCCCTGGGCGCGCTGCTGGTGGATATCCACGGCCAGAATGACGGTCGACAGCTGCTGGACGAGAGCCGCCATCTGGACTATCTGGACGCCTTCGCATCGGACGGCGGGCAGTTGGCCGCCTATCAGGCCGCCTATGAGGCCTATCTGGCCAACGAGCGGGAGATAGAGCGGCTGAGCCTGGACGACGACACCCGCCGCCGACTGGCGGAGAGCCTGGAATACCGGGTACAGGAGCTGGAAAAGGCCGCCTTGAAGGCGGGTGAGGAGGCCGAACTGGAGGAGCGGTCTGCGCTTTTGCGCAACGGCGAGAAGCTCCGGGAGGCCGCCGAGGGGGCCTATACCGCCCTCTACGGGGATGAGGGGTCCGCTGTGGAGCTGGCCGGGCAGGCCCGGGGCTGGCTCAGCCGCGCCCGGGGCTGGAGCGCCGACCTGGCGGCGGCGGACGACACCCTGACCGAGGCGGTGAGCCTGCTGCAGGACGCCGCGGAGCGGGTCCGGGACGTGTGGGACAGTCTGGACTTCTCCCCGGAGGAATTTGACCGGGTGGAGGGGCGGCTGGCCCAGCTGCGGCGGCTGGAGAAAAAATTCTCCGCCCCGGACGAGGCCGGGCTCATCACATTGTACGAGGAGTCTTCCGCCCGATTGGCGGAGATCGAATACGGGGACGAGGCCCTGGAAAAGCTGCGGCAGAAGCGGCAGACGCTGATCGACGGCTGTCAAAAGGCAGCGGCGACGCTCACCAAGGTCCGGCAGCGGGCCGGACGGGCTCTGGCGGAGCGGGTGGAAAAGGAGTTGACGGAGCTCTCCATGCCGTCGGTGCGGTTCGTGACAGAGCTGGAGGCGATGGATGGCGCGCCGGGCTTTGGCCCCAAGGGGGCGGACAAGGTCCGCTTTCTCATGAGCGCCAATGCTGGAGAGGAGCCCCGCAGCATCGCCCGGGCCGCCTCCGGCGGCGAGCTGAGCCGGATCATGCTGGCCCTGAAGACGGTGTTCGGCCAGAGCGATCCGGTGCCCACGGCGGTGTTTGACGAGATCGACACAGGCGTGTCCGGCGTGGCTGCCAGCCGGGTGGGGGAGAAGCTGGCCCTCACCGGGCGGCACCGCCAAGTGCTGTGCGTCAGCCACCTGCCCCAGATCGCGGCCATGGCCGACAGCCAGTACCGTATTGAAAAATCCGAGCGGCAGGGCCGCACCTACACCACCGTGGATGAGCTGGACCGGGCCGGACGGCGCCGGGAGATCGCCCGGCTCATCGGCGGCGACAATATCACCGAGACCACTACCGCCTCCGCCGAGGAGCAGCTTGCCGCGGCGGACGCGTGGAAACAAAAATTGCCTTGAGGAGAACGGAACATGACCCTTTATGACGAACTGGTCGCCCGCGGCCTGCTGGCCCAGGTGACGGACGAGGATGAGGTGAAGGACCTCATCAACAACGGCAAGGCCACTTTTTACATCGGCTTCGACTGCACGGCGGACAGTCTGACCGCGGGCCATTTCGTGGCCCTGACCCTGATGAAGCGGATGCAGATGGCGGGCAACAAGCCCATCGCTCTGATCGGCGGCGGCACCACCATGATCGGCGACCCCTCGGGCCGCACCGACATGCGCAAGATGCTCACCAAGGAGACAATTGACTACAACGCCGAGTGCTTCAAGCGGCAGATGGCCAAGTTCATCGACTTCGGCGAGGGTCCCGGCCAGGCCATGATGCTCAACAACGCCGACTGGCTGCTGCAGCTGAATTACGTGGACCTGCTACGGGAGGTGGGCGCCTGCTTCTCCGTGAACAACATGCTCCGGGCCGAGTGCTACAAGCAGCGGATGGAAAAGGGCCTCAGTTTCCTGGAGTTCAACTACATGATCATGCAGTCCTATGACTTTTACCACATGTTCCAGACCGTGGGCTGCAACATGCAGCTGGGCGGCAACGACCAGTGGAGCAACATGCTGGGCGGCACGGAGCTGATCCGCCGCAAGCTGGGCAAGGACGCCTACGCCATGACCGTGAGCCTGCTCACCGACTCCCAGGGCAAGAAGATGGGCAAGACCGCCGGGAACGCCGTGTGGCTGGACCCCAACAAGACCAGCCCCTATGACTTCTACCAGTACTGGCGCAACGTGGGCGACGAGGACGTGATGAAGTGCATCCGCATGCTCACCTTCCTGCCCATGGACCAGATCGAGGAGATGGATACCTGGCGTGACCAGAAGATCAACCAGGCCAAGGAGATACTGGCCTACGAGTTAACGAAGCTGGTCCACGGCGAGGAGGAGGCCGACAAGGCCCAGACCGCCGCCCGGGCCCTGTTCGGGGCCGGGACCAGTGAGGAGATGCCCGTGACGGAGCTGAGCGAGGCGGACCTGACCGACGGCGCGGCGGACATCAAGGCGCTGCTGGTGAAGGCGGGGCTGTGCAAGTCCAACTCCGAGGCCCGGCAGAACATCGCCCAGGGGGGCGTGACCCTGGACGGGGAGAAGGTCACGGACCTGTTCCTGGCCGTGCCCGGGGAGAAGCTCAGACAGGGCGTACTGCTGCGCCGTGGCAAAAAGAGCTACCGGAAGATCATCCTGAAATGACCCCCACAAGGGTGCCATAGTGTATTATTTTCGCTAATGTCAATGGACGGTTTTTGGGAAAACTGTACATTGACATTAGCCATTTAAAGCGATAGAATACCTGTGTACTTAAATTATGCGCACCTGCGCGATTTTGAACGGAAAGGAAACACAGAAATGAAAAAGGTTCTTGCGCTTGTTCTTGCTTTGACCATGGTGCTGGCCCTGGCCACCACCGCGTTTGCCAGTGAGGAAAAGAGCTTCAATGTCGGCGTTATCCAGCAGCTGGAGCATCCCGCTCTGGACCTGGCTACCCAAGGTTTCGTGGAGAAGCTGACCGAGCTTATGGAGGCCGACGGCATTGAGGTGAACATCGACGTGCAGAATGCCCAGAACGAGACGGCTAACTGCGCTACCATTGCCAACCAGATGGTGTCTGACGATGTGGACTTGATCCTGGCCAATGCCACTTCCGCGCTGCAGGCCGCCGCCGCCGCCACCGACACGATCCCCGTGCTGGGCACCTCCATTACCGACTATGCTACGGCTCTTGACGTTCCCGCCGAGGAGTGGACCGGAGCCACTGGCCGCAACATCTCCGGCACCACGGACCTGGCCGACCTGGAGCAGCAGGCCGCCATGCTGGCCGAGCTGTGCCCGGTGGAGGATTATCCCAAGGCTGGTATCCTGTACTGCTCCGGCGAGGCCAACTCTGTTTTCCAGGCCACAGAGGTAAAGGCTTATCTGGAAGAGCTGGGCTATGAGGTGGAGGAGTTCACCTTTGCCGACTCCAACGAGGTCGCTTCCGTCACCCAGAATGCCTGCGACGCCTGCGACGTGCTGTATATCCCCACCGACAATACCGCTGCGAACGCTACTGCCGCTATCGACAATGTGGCGCTGCCCGCGGGCGTGCCCATCATCGTCGGTGAGGAGGGCATCATGGACGGCTGCGGCATTGCTTCCCTGACCATCAGCTATTACAACATCGGCGCTGCCGCCGGTGAGATGGCCTATGACATTCTGGTCAACGGCGCGGATATCTCCACCATGGAGATCCAGGGCGCGCCCCAGGTCAAGAAGGCCCAGGCTGAGCGCTGCGAGGAGCTGAACATCACCGTGCCGGAGGATTACGAGGTCGTTTCCAGCGAGGACGCCGAGTAATCGCCGAAAATACAAAAAAAGCGGAGAAGGGACTTCCTTTCTCCGCTCTTTTTTGATATAATATCCTTAACTGTGCGCTTTCTTTGGAGGTAGTCCGCATGAACATTCAATCCCTGCTCAACGCTCTGCCAGGCGCATGTGCGCAAGGGCTGATCTGGGGCATAATGGCCATTGGTGTCTATATCACCTACAAGATACTGGATATGGCAGATCTGTCCGTGGACGGCACTATGGCTACAGGCGGCGCGGTGTGCGTCATCATGATGACCCACGGATACTCCGTATGGGTGGCGCTTTTGTGCGCGGTCCTGGCGGGGATTCTTGCGGGACTGGTTACGGGCGTATTCCATACCCTGATGGGCATCCCGGTGATCCTGGCGGGCATTCTGACCCAGTTGGGATTGTATTCCATCAACCTGCGTATCCTGGGCATCGGTACCTCTGCCGGCACCGCCAGCAATTTGACCATCAGCGTGGACCGCTACAATCTTCTTATGAGCCTGCGCCATGTCAGGGAGATCGCGTTGAACAACCCCATCGCTGTGGGCGTGATTTTTGTGGCTGCGCTCATTGGCGTGATGTACTGGTTTTTCGGCACAGAATTGGGCTGCTCCCTGCGGGCTACTGGCGCCAACCAGAACATGAGCCGCGCGCAGGGCATCAATACCAGCCTGAATAAGGTCCTGGGACTGATGATCTCCAACGGGATCGTGGCTTTGAGCTCCGCGCTGCTGTGCCAGTATCAGGGCTTTGCGGATGTAAATATGGGCCGGGGCGCCATCGTCATCGGCCTGGCCGCCGTCATCATCGGTGATGTGATCTTCGGGAAGCTGTTCACGAACTTTGCTCTAAAACTGCTGGCCGTGGCCTTCGGCGCCATCATCTACTACCTGGTCATACAGGTAGTGCTGTGGCTGGGACTGAACTCCTCTGATCTAAAGCTGCTCAGCGCGCTGATCGTGGCGGTGTTCCTGGCGGCGCCCTACTGGAAGGAACGTTATCTGTCCCGGACGAAAAAGGAGGCCAAAGCCGATGCTTGAACTGAACAACATCTATAAGACCTTCAATCCAGGCACAGTGAATGAGAAGCGTGCCCTCAACGGCATCAGCCTGAAGCTGAACGAGGGAGATTTCGTCACCGTCATCGGCTCCAACGGCGCGGGCAAATCCACGGTCCTGAACGCCATCGCGGGCGTGTGGCCCGTTGATTCGGGTTCCATCATCATCGACGGCCAGGACGTGACTGGTCTGCCGGAGTATAAGCGGGCCAAGTTCCTGGGCCGTGTGTTCCAGGACCCCATGACCGGGACCGCCGCCACGATGGAGATACAGGAAAACCTGGCCCTTGCCAAGCGCCGCGGCGCCCGGCGGACCCTGCGGGTGGGTATCACGAAAAAGGAGCAGGAGGAGTATCGGGAGCAGCTGCGGACCCTGGACCTGGGCCTGGAAGACCGGATGACCGCCAAGGTGGGCCTGCTGTCCGGCGGACAGCGTCAGGCGCTGACCCTGTTGATGGCCACACTGCAAAAACCCAAGCTGCTGCTCCTGGACGAGCACACCGCCGCCCTGGACCCCAAGACGGCGGAGAAGGTGCTGAAGACCACCGACGCCATCATCCGGGAGAACCACCTGACCGCATTCATGGTCACCCACAACATGAAAGACGCCATCGCCCACGGCAACCGTCTCATCATGATGAACGAGGGAAAGATCATCTTCGACGTGGCCGGGGAGGAGAAGAAGAAGCTGACTATGAAGGACCTGCTGGACAAGTTCGCGGAGCTCTCCGGCAGCAGCATCCAAAGCGACAAGGCGCTTCTGGCCTGAGAGATACAGACTGGAAAAGTCGGTCCCCCAAGGGGACCGACTTTTTGCGCGCTTTTGCCTTTGCTGCTGGCAATGGAAAGAAAATGGGAACGGCGGACCGTTCCCATTTTCTTTGGACGTTTTTAGCCTCCGAGGTAGGCCTTTTTGATCTCGTCGCTCTCCGCCAGTTCCTGGCCCGTGCCGGACAGGGCGATCTTGCCCGATTCCAGTACATAGGCCCGGTCCGCGATCTGCAGGGCCATCTCCGCGTTCTGCTCCACCAGCAGGATAGTGGTGCCGCTGGCGTGGAACTCCTGGATGATGTTGAATATCTCCTCCACCAGGATGGGAGCCAGGCCCATGGAGGGCTCATCCAGCATCAGCAGCTTGGGATGGCTCATCAGTGCCCGGCCCATGGCCAGCATCTGCTGCTCGCCGCCGGACAATGTCCCGGCGATCTGGCTGCGCCGCTCCTTCAGCCGGGGGAAGTGGGAGAACACGTTCTCAAAATCCTCGTCGGGCACCTTGCCCTTTTGGACATACGCGCCCATCTCCAGGTTCTCCATCACGGTCATCTGCAGGAAGATGCGCCGTCCTTCGGGCACCTGGGCCAGGCCCTTGGCGGGCAGCTTGTAGCCGTCGGTGCGGGTGATGTCCTCGTCCAGGAAGGTGATCTTGCCGTTGCGGGGGTGCATGATGCCGGAGATGGTCTTCAGGGTGGTGGATTTGCCCGCGCCGTTGGCGCCGATCAGGGCCACGATCTCCCCCTCGTTCACCTCGAAGGAGATGCCCTTGATGGCGTGGATGGCGCCGTAAAACACGTCGATGTTCTCAACTGTGAGCATCATATCACTTCGCCCCCTTTTTGCCCAGATAGGCCTCGATGACCACGGGGTCGTTCTTGATCTGGTCCGGGTCGCCCTTGGCGATCACCTTGCCGTAGTTGAGCACGCAGATGCCCTCGCAGATGCCCATGACCAGGTTCATATCGTGCTCGATGAGCAGCACCGCGATCTGGAACATGTCCCGGATGCGGCGGATGTTCTCCATCAGCTCCTCCGTCTCGGAGGGGTTCATGCCCGCGGCGGGCTCATCCAGCAGCAGCAGGCTGGGGTTGGTGGCTAGGGCCCGGAGTATCTCCAGGCGGCGCTGAGCGCCGTAGGGGAGGGACCCGGCCTCGGCGTCGGCCATGTCCTCCATGTTGAAGATGCTCAAAAGCTCCATGACCCGCTGGCGGGCGATGCGCTCGCTGCGGTAGAAGGAGGGCAGACGGAGGATGCCTGTGAGGGTGTTGTAACTCATCTCGTCGTGCAGGCCCACCAGGATGTTCTCCATCACCGTCATGTTGCTGAACAGGCGGATGTTCTGAAAGGTGCGGGCGATGCCCAGCTTGCAGACCTGACTGGTCTTCATGCCCTTGGTCTCCCGGCCGTCCAGAAGGATAGAGCCGCGGGTGGGCTGGTAGACATTGGTGAGCAGGTTGAACACGGTGGTCTTGCCCGCGCCGTTGGGGCCGATGAGCCCGGCGATCTCCGTGCGGCCGATGGTCAGATTGAAGTCGTCCACTGCCACTAGGCCGCCAAAGTCGATGCCCAGATGGTGAGTCTCCAGGATGGGGGACATGTTGATGTCACGTTCGGGGATGACGCTCCGGCTGGGGACCGGGACCAGTTTGACCTTATTCGCCATGGTCGGCACCTCCTTCCGCAGCGGCAGCGCCGGGGTCTTTTGCCCGGCCTGTCAGCTTCGTTTTCGCCAGGTCCAGATAGCCCTTCAACGTGGGGTTGTTGGTGATGAGCATGACCAGGATCAGCACGATGGCGTAGATCAGCATGCGGTAATCCTGCATTGCGCGGAGCATCTCCGGCAGCACGGTGAGCACTGTGGCGGCGATGATGGAGCCGCGGATATTGCCGATACCGCCCAGGACCACGAATACCAGCACCAGGATGGAGGTGTTGAAGTCGAACTTCTTGGCGGCCAGACCGGAGTAGTTCAGCCCGTACAGCGCCCCGGCCATGCCCGCCAGTGCGGCGGAGATGACAAAGGCCAGCAGCTTATATTTGGTGATGTTGATGCCCACGCTCTCGGCGGCGATGCGGTTGTCACGGATGGCCTTGATGGCCCGGCCGGAGCGGCTGTTGACCAAGTTGAGGGTGATGACCAGGGTGACCATGATCAGGATGAAGCCGGCGGTAAAGGAGGCCAGTTTTGTCACACCTACCGCGCCGATGGGCCCGTTGATGATGGTCTTGCCGTCCAGCCCCATGCCCATGCTCATGGCATCCTTGAAGCTGATGTGCAGGCCGTTGACATCCACACCCACATAGAGGTTGGTGAGGATGTTCTTGATGATCTCGCCGAAGGCCAGGGTGACGATGGCCAGATAGTCGCCCCGCAGCCGCAGCACCGGCACGCCCACCAGCACGCCGACGATGGCGGCCGTCATGGCGCCCACCGCGATAGCCAGGATGAGACGCACGGTCCCGCTGGGGATGGCGTTTTGCAGACTCATGGACACCACGATGCCGGAAAAGGCGCCAACGCTCATAAAGCCGGCGTGGCCCAGGCTCAGATCGCCCAGAATGCCAACCACCAGATTCAGGCTCACCGCCATGCAGATGTACACGCAGATGGGGATGAGCTGGTTTTTCAGGGAATTGGTGATATGGTCGGTCATGATAAGGGCCTGCATCACGATATAGGCGGCGACGACGATACCATAGGTGGTGAAGTCGCGGCGTCTCGTCTTTTTCACATTCTTCATATCCCGCACCTCACACTTTCTCGCTGATCTTCTTGCCCAAAATGCCGGTGGGCCTGATGAGCAGCACGACGATCAGCACGGCGAAAACGATGGCATCGGAGAATTGAGTGGAGATATAGGATTTTGCCAGCAGCTCGATAACACCCAGCAATATGCCGCCCAGCATGGCCCCGGGGACGGAGCCGATGCCGCCGAACACTGCCGCGGTGAAGGCCTTGATGCCGGGCATGGAGCCGGTAGTCGGCGTAAGAACGGGGTAGGCCGAGCACAGCAGTACGCCGGCCACTGCAGCAAGGCCGGAGCCGATGGCGAAGGTGACGGAGATGGTGCGGTTGACGTTGATGCCCATCAACTGGGCGGCTACCTTGTCCTCAGATACAGCCCGCATAGCCTTGCCGATCTTGCTGCGGCTGATGAACAATGTCAGGCATACCATCACTACGATGCAGCACAGCACCGTCACCAGCGTCACGCCGCTGATGGTGAGCCTGCCGTCAAAGAACTGGAGGGGCTGCATGTTGAAGATGGTAGGGAAGACCTTGGGGTCGCTCTTCCAGATCAGCAGCGCAGAATTCTGCAGAAAATAGCTCACGCCGATAGCGGTGATCAGCACGGCCAGGCTAGGCGCGGACCGCAGAGGCTTGTAGGCCAGTCCCTCGATGACGATGCCCAGCGCGGTACAGGCGACGATGGCCAGTGCGATCGCCAGCACAGGGGGCAGAGACAGGTAGCTGATGCCGCAGAAGCATATGTACGCGCCCACCATGATCACGTCGCCGTGGGCGAAGTTCAGCATCTTGGCGATGCCGTAGACCATGGTATATCCCAGTGCAATGATGGCATAAACGCTTCCCAGACTGATGCCGTTGATCAGGCTGGAGATGAGACCCATCATACCTTGCACCTCCTTTTGGAAGAATAAAAAATGCCAAGCGAGGGTTGCCGTGTAAACGGCAACCCTGCGCTTTTAAGAACGATATTTTTGCGGATTACTGGAGGACATAGGCGCCGTCCACGATGGCGACCACGAAGGGGGCTTTGGCGACCTCGCCGTTGGTGGACCAAGTCATGCCGTTGCCGGTCAGGCCGTCCACGGAGAAGTCCTCGGAGGTAAAGGTGGCGATCAGAGCCTCGCAGGCATCCTCGGGGCTGGTCTCGGCCGTGACACCAGCGTCCTGGCAGGCCGCCCAGATGGCGTAGATGCAGTCATAGCCGTCGGCCGCGAACTGGTTGGGGGTCTCGCCGTAGAGCTTCTCATACTCCTCCACGAACGCGGCACCAGACTCGCTGGTGGTGTCGAACGGGGTCATGAACATCAGACCCTCGGCCAGAGAGGCGTCGAAGCCTTCCAGGGTCAGCAGGCCGTCCATGCCGTCGGCGCCGAACCAATTGGGAGCGTAGCCGATCTCGGAGGCCTTATTCAGGACGAGGGAGGCGGAGTTGTAGTAAATGGGCATGAACACCAGGTCGGCCTCGGCATCCTTAGCGGCGTTCAGCTGAGAGGTGCAGTCGGTATCGTTGGCAGTGAAAGCCTCCTGGGCAACGATCTCCAGCTCCAGCTCGGCAGCCTTGGCGACGAACGCCTGGGCGATGCCAGTGGAGTAAGCGTCGGAGTTGTCATAGATGACGGCGATCTTCTCGCCCAGTTCGTTCTCCTTGACATAGTTGGCAGCGGTGATGCCCTGGTTGGGGTCAGTAAAGCACATCTGGAAGACGTTGTCCTTGCCGGCAGTCACGTCAGCGGAGGAGGCGGAGGGGGTCAGCTCGAAGTAGCGGTCGGTATTGGTCTCAGCGGAGACAGCGATGCACGGAGCGCTGGTGGTGGTGCCGTACACGACCTGCATGTCCCAGTCCTTCAGGGCGTTGTAGGCGTTGACGGCCTTCTCGGCGTCGCCCTCGTCGTCCTGGAAGTTCAGCTCGATGGCGGTGTAGCCTTCGGCCTCGTTGATCTCGTCCACAGCCATCTGCGCGCCGTTGGCGGTGGCAACACCGTAAACGGCCACAGCGCCTGTCAGGGGGCCGATGCCGCCGATCTTGATGGGGGCAGGATCGTCCGCCAGAGCAAAGACGGAGCACAGGGCCACCAGCATGGTCAGGACCATGACAAAGGAGAGAACTTTCTTGGTGGTGTGTTTCATTGCTTTTACCTCTTTCCTAAGTTTTTATTCCACTGCGGCGGTCGGCTGCAGGTGAAAACAAAAAGATTAGTGATAATATAAATTGTATCTGGAGAAATGTCAATGTGCCCAAAGAATGTTTGGTAAAACTGTGAATAATGGCTGTACAGCCACTTTAACTTTTTAGTAAAGAAAACGAATAAAGAAACCCGCCGCTGTCATTGACTGCCAGAGAACACAAATATCCCCTGTTTTCCTAGGAAAGCAGGGGATAAAATGTCGGTCAGAAAAGACGCTCGGCGATGTGGGGATCGGGGGGTCTGGGGGTGTCTTTTGGCTTGCACCGGGCGCAGGTGAAGCCCCGCACGGCCAGCTTGATCATTTTCTTCAGGGTATATTTGCTCTCTCCGGCCACCCGGAGGGTCCTGGCGTATTCCGCAGTGGCGATGGGAAGGCCCAGCCGGGTGGTCAGGCCACGGAGGAAGGGGTCCTCGTCATGGTAAAGGGCCAGCGCGTCCAGCGCCGTGCGGTCCATCAGGCGGAAGTCGGCGTGGTCGAAGATCAGCTTGGCGCCGAACAGATTCATGATCTTATAGTAGCTCTGGGCGGTGAAGCGCTTCAAAAAGCTGTCCGTATCCCGCCGGGAGCGGACGCCGCAGACGATAGGGAAGCCCTCGGCGTGCTTTTTCAGCATCACGTCCATGGCGTTGATGTCGTCCTGCAGGTCCGCGTCGATGCTGATGGTCACATCCGCCCGGGTCCGTGCCTCCATGAGCCCGGCCATCACCGCGTTCTGGTGGCCCCGGTTAGGACGGAGCCGCAGGCCGGAAAAGGCGCTGTCCTCCCCGTGGAGAGAGCGGATGATCTCCCAGGTGCTGTCGGCGGAGCCGTCGTCCACCAGCAGGATGCGGCTCTCGGGGGAGATGAGCCCAGCCTGGACAAGGTCGGCCAGCTTTTGGCGGAACACGGGAGCCGTCTTGGGCAGACACTCCTCCTCGTTGTAGCAAGGCACGACGATATATAAACACTCCATTATGTGTCACCTCGCTGTTAGTGTTCTCCATTATAGTCATTCTTTTCATGATTTTCAACAATAATACGGGCCATTCAAAGTTTCCCTTGAAAAAAAACGGGGATGGTATATAATATTATGAGTATTTAGATACTGGATAAATAGGCGCTTTTTGGAGATCGACCAGACCATGAACAGCATCGTCCTGTACGCCCCGGAGATACCCCAGAACACAGGGGCCATCGCCCGTACCTGCGCTGCCACCGGCGCCAGCCTGCACCTCATAAAACCCTTGGGCTTCGATATATCCGACGCCGCCGTGAAGCGGGCGGGACTGGATTACTGGCACCTGGTAGACGTGCATGTGTACGAGGACGTGGAGGAGTATCTGGAGAAAAACGGGGACGAGTCGCTGTGGCTGCTGTCCACCAAAGCGCCCAGAAGCTATGACGAGGCGGACTTCGGCGCGGATGTAGCGCTGATGTTCGGCCGGGAGACCTCCGGCCTGCCCGAGGCGCTGATGGGGCGATACCGCGACCGCTGTCTGCGCATCCCCATGCGCCCCCGGGCCCGCAGTCTCAATTTGGCCAGCTCCGCGTCCATCATCCTGTACGACGCTCTCCGCCGCCAGGGTTTTCCCGGCCTGCTGCAGACGGGGATCATGGCCGTGGGGGAGGAGCATTGAATCTGTTAAAACCTTATATGGAGGATATAACGCTATGAACTACAACAAGAAAAACGTGACCCAGGTGGACGTAAAGGGCAAGAAGGTCCTCCTTCGCTGCGACTTTAACGTTCCCCGGGACAAGAAGACCAACGCTATCACGGATGACAAACGTATCCGCGCGGCGCTGCCCACCATCCAGTACCTTCTGGACAACGGCGCCGCCGTGATCGCCTGCTCCCATCTGGGCAAGCCCGAGCCCAACTTTGAAAAGTGGGTGAAGAAGCAGACTGAGAAGGGCAAGGACCCCGCCTCTCTCACCGAGGAGAAGTGGAAGAAGTCCCTGGACGAGCTGCGCATGGATGGCGTGGCTGCCCGTTTGGGCGAGCTGCTGGGCAAGACCGTCATCCTGGCGGACGACGTGGTCGGGCCCGATGCCAAGGCCAAGGCCGCGGCCCTGAAGCCCGGCGAGATCATGCTGCTGCAGAACACCCGTTTTGAGAAGGGCGAGACCAAGAACGACCCCGCCTTTGCCAAGAAGCTGGCCGACATGGCGGAGCTGTTCGTGTCCGACGCCTTCGGCACCGTACACCGCGCCCACGCCACCACCGCCGGCGTCACCGCCTATCTGCCCGGCGTCAGCGGTTTCCTGATCGGCAAGGAGTTGTCCATCATGGGCAAGGCCCTGGACGATCCCGCCCGGCCCTTCGTGGCCATCCTGGGCGGCGCCAAGGTCTCCGACAAGATCGGCGTCATCGAGAACCTGCTGGGCAAGGCCGACAAGATCATCATCGGCGGCGGTATGGCCTACACCTTCATCAAGGCCCAGGGCCATGAGGTGGGCGACAGCCTCCTGGAGGAGGACAAGGTGGACTTTGCCAAGCAGATGATCGCCGAGGCCGCCGAAAAGGGCGTGGAGCTGCTGCTGCCCGTGGACACGGTGGTGGCCAAGGAGTTCGCGGCCGACGCCGAGAGCAAGACCGTCCCCTCCGACTCCATCCCCGCCGGTTGGCAGGGCCTGGACATCGGCGAGAAGACCCGGGAGAAGTTCGCCGCGGCCATCAAGGGCGCCGGCACCGTGGTCTGGAACGGCCCCATGGGCGTGTTCGAGTTCGATAAGTTCGCCGAGGGCACCCGCGCCGTGGCCCGCGCCGTGGCCGAGTCCGGCGCCGTGAGCATCATCGGCGGCGGCGACAGCGCGGCGGCGGTGGAGCAGCTGGGCTTTGCCGACAAGATCACCCACATCTCCACCGGCGGCGGCGCCTCCCTGGAGTTCCTGGAAGGCAAGGAACTGCCCGGCGTGGCCGCGCTGCAGGATGCGTAAGGAGCGAAGAAGATGGATAAGAAAAACCGCAATGCCCTTATCGCGGGCAACTGGAAGATGAATATGCTGGCCTCCCAGGTCCCGGCCTATTGGCAGGGCCTGGAGCCGGGCGCGAAGCTGGGCGAGGGCGTCTCCTCCGCGCTGTGCGTGCCGTTCCCCCTGATCCCCGCCGTGAAGGCGGCCCTGGCCGGCAGCCAGGTGAAGGTGGGCGCCCAGGATGTGTCCTCCCACGACAAGGGCGCGTACACCGGCGAGGTGTCCGCTGCCATGCTGGCGGACCTGGGCGTGGACTACTGCATCATCGGCCACAGCGAGCGCCGGGCCTATCACGCCGAGAGCGACGAGCTGGTGAACGAGAAGCTGAAGGCCCTGCTGGGCGCGGGCATCACCCCGATCATGTGCTGCGGTGAGAGCCTGGAGCAGCGGGACGCGGGCGTGACCCTCTCCTTCGTGGAGAGCCAGATTAAAGGCGGCCTGGCGGGTATTTCCGCCGAGGATATGAAGAAAGTGGTCATCGCCTATGAGCCCATCTGGGCCATCGGCACCGGACGGACCGCCACGGCGGAGCAGGCCCAGGAGGTCTGCGGCTACATCCGCGGCGTGCTGGCAGGGCTCTACGGCCAGGAGCTGGCCAAGGGCGTGCAGGTGCTCTACGGCGGCAGTATGAACGGCAAGAACGCCGCCGAGCTGCTGGCTCAGCCCGACATCGACGGCGGCCTCATCGGCGGGGCCAGCCTGAAGCCGGAATTTGCGGATATCATCGGTGCGGCCAATGAAGGATAAGAAACCGACCGTACTGCTGATCATGGACGGGTTCGGCCTGGCCGAGCCCGGCCCCTGGAACGCCGTCAGCGTGGCGAATACTCCGGTGCTGGACGGCCTGTTCGCCCAGTACCCCAACACCCAGCTGCAGGCCAGCGGGGAGGACGTGGGCCTGCCCGCCGGACAGATCGGCAACTCCGAGGTGGGCCACACCAACATCGGTGCGGGCCGTGTGGTGTTCCAGCCCCTGCCCCGGATCAGCCGGGCGGTGGACGACGGCAGCTTCTTTGAAAATCCCGCCTACTGTGCCGCCATGGACGAGGCCGCCAAAACGGACCATCCCGTCCATGTGCTGGGCCTGCTGTCCGACGGCGGCGTGCACAGCCACATTAAGCACATCTTCGCCCTGGTGGACATGGCCAAAAAGCGTGGCGTGAAGCAGTGCTACATCCACTGCTTCCTGGACGGCCGCGACGTGCCGCCCTCCTCCGGGCAGGGCTACGTACAGAAGCTGGCCGACCACTGCAAGGAGCTGGGCTATGGCGTCATCGCCACCATCCAGGGCCGCTTCTGGGGCATGGATCGGGACAAGCGCTGGGAGCGTCTGGAGAAGGGCTACCGCGCTATCGTCTGCGGCGAAGGCACTCAGGAGCCCGACCCTGTCAAGGCTGTGGGCGCGAGCTACGCCGCCGGGGTCACCGACGAGTTCATGGAGCCCGTGGTGTGCGATCCTGCGGGGACCATCCAGGCGGGGGACAGTGTGATCTTCGCCAACTTCCGGCCTGACCGGGCCCGGGAGATGACCTGGGCGCTGATGAAGCCCGACTTTGACGGTTTCCAGTTGCCCAAGGGCCACTTCCCGGTGCACTATGTCTGCACCGCCCAGTACGACGAGTCCATGACCGAGCTGCCCATCGCCTTCCCGCCGGAGACCATCGAGGACACCTTCGGGGAGCTGGTGAGCCGCAGCGGCATGACCCAGCTGCGCATCGCCGAGACGGAGAAATACGCCCATGTGACGTTCTTCTTCAATGGCGGCGTGGAGCGGACCTATCCCGGCGAGGACCGGGTGCTGGTGCCGTCCCCCAAGGA
>CANROZ010000004.1 GCA_947632365.1 uncultured Oscillospiraceae bacterium | reverse complement strand
CATGGTCATGGCCGGGGGCGGGTGCATCTGCAACATCGAGCCCATGGCGGAGTTTTTCGATCTGTGCTTTCTGGGCGAGGGGGAGGACGTGGACCGGGAGGTGGTCCAGCTCTACCGCCAGGCAAAGGCCCAGGGCTGGGACAAGCCCCGGTTCCTGCGGGCGGCGGCGCAGATCGGGGGCGTGTACGTGCCCAGCCTCTACGATATCTCCTATAATGCCGACGGCACCGTGGCGGCCATCGTGCCCAGGGGCGGGGCGCCAGAGAAGGTGCGCAAGCGCATCATCGAGGATTTTGACAGCTGCTATTATCCCACAAGGCCCGTGGTCCCCTCCACGGAGATCGTCCACGACCGGGTGAGCCTGGAGGTGTTCCGGGGCTGCATCCGGGGCTGCCGTTTCTGCCAGGCGGGCCACACCAACCGCCCGGTCCGGTCCCGCAAGCCGGAGACCCTGCTGCGGCTGGGGAAGGAGACGCTGGAGAACACGGGCTATCAGGAGCTGAATCTGTCCAGCCTGAGCACCAGCGACTACCGGGACCTGAGCCAGCTGTGCGATGGGCTGCTGGATTACTGCCGGCCCCGCGGCGTGAGCCTGAGCCTGCCGTCCCTGCGGGCGGACAACTTCTCCATGGACATCATGCAGCGGGTCCAGCAGGTGCGCAAGAGCGGCCTGACCTTCGCCCCCGAGGCGGGCACCCAGCGGCTGCGGGACGTGATCAACAAGAACGTCACCGAGGAGGACCTGCTCAATTCCTGCCGCATCGCCTTCGAGGGCGGGTGGAACAATGTGAAGCTCTACTTCATGCTGGGCCTGCCCACGGAGACGGACGAGGACGTGCTGGGCATCGCGGAGCTGGCCAAAAAGGTGTTCTGGACCTGGAAGCAGCACGCGGCCAACAAGAGTCGGGGCGTGCGCATCACGGTGAGCACTTCGGAGTTCATTCCCAAGCCCCACACCCCCTTCCAGTGGGAGGCGCAGGTGAGCCGGGCGGAGTATCTGCGCCGGGTGGCGCTGCTGACGGACGCGCTGGCCAGGGCCAAGAGCATCACCTACAACTGGCACGACGCCGAGATGAGCCTGGTGGAGGCGGCCCTGGCCCGGGGCGACCGCCGGGTGGGCGCGGTGATCGAGGATGTGTGGCGCCGGGGCGGCCGCCTGGAGAGCTGGAGCGAGTATTTCTCCCTGGACCGCTGGCTGGAGGCCTTTCCCGCCTGCGGGCTGGATATAGACTTTTACGCCACCCGGGAGCGCCCGGTGGAGGAGCTGCAGCCCTGGGAGCACATGGACTGCGCCGTGTCCCGCCGCCACCTGGAGCGGGAGCGGGAGCGGGCCTACGAGGGCGTGCTCACCCCGGACTGCCGGGCGGGCTGCTCTGGCTGTGGGGCGGCCAGCCTTTTGAAGGAGGGCGTGTGCCGTGGATAAGCTGCGACTGAAGTTTTCCAAGACGGGCCGGGCGGTGTATATCTCCCACCTGGACCTGATGCGCACCATGCAGCGGGTGTTCTCCCGGGCGGGGGTGGGCCTGAAGTACAGCGAGGGCTTCAATCCCCACGCGAAGATATCCATCATCCTGCCCCTGAGCGTGGGCACCGCCAGCCTGTGCGAGTATATGGACTTTTCCCTGACCGGGGACCGGGACCTGGCCGCGCTGCCGGGGCAGCTGGACCCCTATATGCCCGAGGGCATCCGGGCCCTGGAGGCCTACGAGGCACCCGGCAAGGGCTCGGAGCTGCGCTGGCTGCGGCTCGCAGGCATCATGAAGGGCGGCCGGGACGCGGCGTTTTACAATGCGTTTTTCGCCCGGCCCTCCATCTTGGCGGAGCACCGGGCCAAGCGGGGCGTGCGCACCGATGATATCGCCCCGGCCATCCGGCTGGCCCGGTTCACGGACGGGGCCGATGGGGTGGAGGCGGAGCTCATCCTCCACGCCCAGGAGCCCACGGTGAGCCCGGAGCTGATGATGGCGGCTCTGGGCGCGGACGGGCCGGAGTATTTCCGTTTCACCCGCCTGGAGGCGTTCAAAGAGGACATGACGCCCTTTCGATAAAGTTTTTTGAAAAAAACCTTGCATATTCGGGTAAAGTATGGTATTATACCCGGGCGAGCGATGCGTGCCTGTCAGGGCGGTGGGGCCTCCGCTATTTTGGTGGGGGTATCTGCCGTACCGGGGCGCGATGCGTGTCTATCAGGGCGGTCCGCTGCCGGATGAGCCATTCCCGGTATGAACGTCTATCAAAGGAAGGTCATAACTATGGATCTCATCAACGCGCTGACTCAGCAGTACATGAAGCCGGAGCTTCCCGAGATGAACGTGGGCGACACCGTCCGCGTCACCGTCCGGATCAAGGAGGGCAACCGCGAGCGCAACCAGGCGTTCGAGGGCACCCTGATCGCCAAGAAGCACGGCGGCATCAACGAGACCATCACCGTGCGCCGTATCTCCTACGGCGTGGGCTGTGAGAAGGTCTTCCCGGTGCACTCTCCCACCATCGTGAGCGTGGACACCGTCCGCAAGGGCAAGGTCCGGCGGGCAAAGCTCTACTACCTGCGTGACCGTGTCGGCAAGGCCGCCAAGGTCCGGGAGAAGCTGTAAAAACCGAAAAGACCGACAAAAAAGAGGCGGACAGCCTCTTTTTTGTTGCGTTTGGCGGTAATTTCATTGTATAATAACTTGTTATGGTATGTAACCCATAGACAGGAGGCGCATTCCAATGGCCATCAGGAGAAAACGCGCCGTGCCGGAGCGGGTCCGGGACGGCGCGGAAGAGGATATGACGGAGCAGGAGAAGAAGGAAGAGCCCTTCGACCCCCAAAAGGACACGTATGAGTGGATACACTGCATCATCGTGGCCATCATCGCCTGCGTGCTGCTGTTCGTGCTGGCTGCCCGGGTCATCGACGTGCGGGGCCAGTCCATGGAGCCCACCCTCCACGAGGGGGACAAGCTCATCATCACCCGCCTGGCGGGGGACTATGAGAACGGCGACATCGTGGTGCTGCAAAAGGACAGCTTCAAGCGAGAGCCCATCGTCAAGCGGGTCATCGGCATCGCCGGGCAGACCGTGAAGATCGACTTCTCCACGGGCACGGTGTACGTGGACGGCCAGGCCCTGGACGAGACCTACACCAAGGAGCGGACCTATGACCGCTATCACATCATGGACCCGGAGTATTACGACGTATACGGCATCGACCCGGAGACGGACGTGACGGCGGACACCGTCACGGTCACGGTGCCGGAGGGGTGCGTGTTCGTCATGGGCGACAACCGCAACAACTCCAGTGACAGCCGCGTGGCCACCATCAACTTTGTGGACACCCGCATCATCATGGGCAAGGCTGTGTTCCGCATCTATCCCTTCAATAAACTGGGGGCCATCTACAGCCCCTATAAGACTGAGGGCGCCGATGGCTGAGGTACAGTGGTTCCCCGGCCACATGAAAAAGGCCGAGCGGATGATGCATGACAGTCTCAAGCTGGTGGATGTGGTGTGCGAGGTGGTGGACGCCCGCATCCCCTATGCCAGCCGCAACCCGGACCTGGACGGCATCATCGCCGGGCGGAAGCCCCGGCTGCTCATCCTGAACCGGGCGGACCAGGCCGATCCCAATGTGACGGCGCTGTGGCGAAACTATTATAAGCAGAACGGCACGGCCTTCCTGGAGTGCGATTCCCAGTCCGGCCGGGGGGTGAAGGACCTGCCCCAGGCCCTGCGGGCATTGCGGGACAAGGCGGGCCCCCTGCGGGCCATGGTGGCGGGCGTGCCCAATGTGGGCAAATCCACCTTCATCAACCGGGTCAGCGGCCGGAAGCCGACCGCCGCCTCGGACCGCCCCGGCGTCACCCGGGGCAAGCAGTGGATCACCGTGGATCGGCAGCTGGAGCTGCTGGATACCCCGGGCATCCTCTGGCCCAAGTTCGACGATGCAGCGGTGGGGGACCGTCTGGCCTTCACCGGAGCGGTGAAGGACGACGTGCTGGACACCGAGGAGCTGGCGGCAAAGCTGCTGATCGTTCTGCGGGACAGCTACCCCAAGGCCGTCGCGGAGCGGTACAAATTCGACCCCGACCCGGCCATGGAGGGCTGGGAGCTGCTGGAGGCCTGCGCCCGAAAGCGGGGCTTTCTCATGGCGGGGGGAAACGTGAACACAGAGCGGATGGCGGCGGTGCTGCTGGACGAGTTCCGGGGCGGAAAGCTGGGGAGGATCAGTCTTGAACGGCCCTGATCTTTGGGAATATGAGCGGGCCCTCCACCGGGAGGGCGTGGCGCTGGTGTGCGGCGCGGACGAGGCCGGACGGGGCCCTCTGGCGGGCCCGGTGTGCGCCGCGGCGGTGATCCTGCCCGAGGGGGCGGAGCTGCCGGGCCTCAACGACTCGAAAAAGCTCACGGAGAAAAAGCGGGAGGCCCTGTTCCCCCTGATCGAGGAGCGGGCTGTCACCTACGGCATCGCCTTCGCCTCGGTGGAGGAGATCGAGCAGATGAACATCCTCTCCGCGGCGCTTTTGGCCATGGACCGGGCCATCGCCAAGCTGGACCCGGCGCCGGAGCTGGCCCTCATCGACGGCAACACCACCCGGGGCATCTCGGTGCCCGCCAGGAGCGTGGTGGGCGGTGACGGGAAATGCGCCGCCATCGCGGCGGCCTCCGTGCTGGCCAAGGTCACCCGGGACAGGCTGATGCGCCAGCTGGACGAGCAGTACCCCCAGTACGGTTTCGCCCGGCACAAGGGCTACGGCACCAAGGACCATTACGCGGCGTTGGAGCAGTACGGGCCCAGTCCGGTGCACCGGATGTCCTTTTTGAAGAAGTTCTATGCCCAGCGATAAGAAGCTGCTGGGCGCCTTTGGGGAGGACGCGGCCTGCCGCTACCTGCGGCGCCATGGGTACAGGATCGAGGGCCGCAACTACAGCTGCCGCTTCGGGGAGATCGACATCATCGCCCGGGACAGGCGGTATGTGGTATTCGTGGAGGTGAAGCTGCGCCGGGACGATGAGCACGGCGCGGCGGCGGAGTTCGTCACCCCCGCCAAGCAGCGGCGGGTGATCGCCGCGGCCATGCGGTGGCTCCAGCAGAACCCCACGGACCTGCAGCCCCGCTTTGATGTGATCGAGGTATACGCCCCGCTGGGGCTGGACACGAAAAAGCCGGAAATACACCATCTGGAGGATGCGTTCGGGATATGAGATACGTCAGCACGAGACAGGGCTCTGAGGCGGTCACCGCCTCCCAGGCCATCATACGGGGCATCGCCCCCGACGGGGGGCTCTATGTGCCCGAGACCGTCCCGGCGGTGGACGAGGCGTTCATCCGCGCGCTCTGCGCCATGGACTACCGGGGCCGGGCCACAGCGGTGCTGGGGCTCTACCTGGAGGAGTTTTCCCAGGAGGAGCTGGCCGGGATCGCGGCGGCCTCCTACAGCGACAATTTCGACTGCGCCGCGGTGGCGCCGCTGCATGCGCTGGACGGGGATACCGCTGTGCTGGAGCTGTGGCACGGGCCCACCTGCGCGTTCAAGGACATGGCCCTGCAGATCATGCCCCGGCTTCTCACCGCCAGTCTGCGGAAAAACGGGGAAGAGCGCACGGTGAGCATCCTGGTGGCCACCAGCGGCGACACGGGCAAGGCCGCCCTGGAGGGCTTCAAGGACGTGCCCGGCACCCGGATCATGGTGTTCTATCCCAAAGACGGGGTCAGCCAGGTGCAGAAGCTGCAAATGGCCACCCAGGAGGGGAACAACGTCAACGTGGTGGCCGTGGAGGGCAACTTTGACGACGCCCAGACCGGGGTGAAGATGATCTTCGCCGACCGGGACTTTGCCAGGACCCTGGACGGGCGCGGGTATTTTCTCAGCAGCGCCAACTCCATCAACTGGGGCCGTCTGGCACCCCAGATCGCCTATTACTTCTCCGCCTACTGCGACCAGGTGAATGCCGGACGGATCGGGATGGGGGAGAAGATCGACTTCTGCGTGCCCACCGGGAATTTCGGGGACATCCTGGCCGGGTGGTACGCCAAGCGCATGGGCCTGCCTGTGGGGCGGCTCATCTGCGCGTCCAACGACAACAACGTGCTCACCGACTTCATCGCCACGGGGGTATACGATAAAAACCGCCCCTTCCATCTCACCAGCTCCCCCTCCATGGACATCCTGGTGTCCTCCAACCTGGAGCGGCTGCTGTACTGTCTGTGCGGCAGCGGCGAGACGGTGCGGGGCTTTATGGAGAAGCTCGCCCGGGAGGGCCGCTACGACGTGGGCGACGCCCTGCGGGCCGCGGTGCAGGCGGAGTTCGTGGGTGGCTTCTGCACCGACGGCGAGTGCGGCGGCGAGATCGGCCGCCTCTGGCGGGAACACGGGTATCTGGCCGACACCCACACCGCCGTGGCCAGCCGGGTGCTCCGGGACCTGCGGGAGAAGGAGGGGACAGCGCGCCCCTGCGTGGTGCTGTCCACCGCCAGCCCCTTCAAGTTCGGCGCCGCGGTGCTCAAAGCCCTGGGGGCCGTCACCAATGAGACGGGCCCGGCGCTGGTGGACGAACTGGCCGCCTTCACCGGGGTGGGCGCGCCCAAGCCCCTCACGGGCCTGGGGGAGAAGCCTGTCCGGTTTGAAAAGTGGGTGCCCAAGGCGGACATGGAGCAGGCTGTATCGGCGTTCCTCTCGTAATGGGGTCCCCGCGCGAATCCAGCGGAGCGAATCGCGTGGGGAGAAGGAGAAATGTCCCTGACCGACAGAGGGGACTTGCTTGCAAGGCTCCGATGTCTTCAGGAACATTTCGACGTTATGTAGAGGCGGTCTGACGACCGCCCCTGAGGTCACACATACTGCCAGGTGTCCACGGGCGCGAAGGTGCCGCAGAAAGTCTCCGCCTTGGTGGCAGCCTCCTCGCTCTTGACGTTGATATGCGTCGCGGTGCACTGATCGCTGATGGTGTGATGCTTGCAGTTGGCCACCGTACAGCAGACGCCGCTGATGCAGTCCCGGCCGCCGCAATTCTTCTTCTCATCCATCTCTATCACCTCGCGGGTAGTATCTGCGGCGGGAAAGGTGTTTATGCCATGTCTCTTTTTGCCATAGGCGATCTGCATCTGTCCCTTGGGGCGGACAAGCCCATGGACGTGTTCGGCCCCCGCTGGAAGGACCATGTGGAGAAGATCAGGGCGGGCTTTGCAGAGCTGGTGGGGCCGGAGGACGTGTGCGTGCTGTGCGGCGACACCAGCTGGGCCATCGACCTGGAGGGCGCGCTGGAGGATTTTCGCTTCATTGACGCCCTGCCGGGGAAGAAGGTCATCCTGAAGGGCAACCACGATTACTGGTGGACCTCCGGGGCGAAGATGACCGCTTTTTTTGAAAAATATTCCATCTCCACCATCTCCATCCTCCACAACAACGCCATCCCCTACGGGGAGCACGCCGCCGTCTGCGGCACCAAGGGCTGGTTTTATGAGGACAGCCGCAGCTCGGAGCACGACAAGAAGCTCATCGACCGGGAGATACTGCGCCTGGAGGCGTCGCTGAAGGCGGCGGGGGAGCGGGACAGATACGTCTTTCTCCACTATCCCCCCAAATACGGCGGCTATACCTGCCCGGAGATACTGGCGCTGCTGCGGCAGTATGACGTGAAGGTGTGCTGCAGCGGCCATCTGCACGCGGACAGCCTGCGCCTGGCCTTCAACGGCTACTATGAAAATACCCGCCATATTTGCGTTTCCGGGGACGGGATCGATTTTAGGCCTTGCAAGATACTATAATTTTTGGTAAAATACAATGCTGTGCATTTGACGATATATTATTTTGATCCCACCATCGCGTAATATTGTGAAGGAGAAGTCAACCCATGATCGTAAAGAACGTAGAAAAAAAGGAAAAGAGCACGGTCAGCTTCGATGTGCTGTGCGACGCCGCGGAGTTCGAGAAGGCCGTCAACGGCGCTTACCTGAAGAATAAGAGCAAGATATTCGTTCAGGGCTTCCGCAAGGGCAAGGCGCCCCGGATGATCATCGAGGGCCTGTACGGCAAGGACGTGTTCTATGACGACGCCGCCGACGCGCTGGCCCCCGAGGCGTTCCGCTTCGCCGTGGAGCAGGAGAAGCTGCGCACGGTGGGCAATCCCGCCGTGAAGGCCGTGGACGTGTCCGACGACAAGGAGCTGACGCTCTCCTTCGTGACGGCCGTGTGGCCGGAGGTCACTCTGGGCCAGTACAAGGGTCTGGAGGCTCCCAAGGCCAAGGTGTCCATCTCCGACGAGCAGGTGGCCGAGGAGCTGGAGAAGGTCCGCAAGCGCAACAGCCGCATCGTCACCGTGGAGCGTCCGGCCAAGCTGGAGGACACCGCGGTCATCGACTACAAGGGCACCGTGGACGGCGTGGCCTTCGACGGCGGCGCGGCGGAGGGCCACAACCTGGTCCTGGGCTCCGGCGCCTTCATCCCCGGCTTCGAGGATCAGGTGGTCGGCATGAGCGCCGGGGAGGAGAAGGACGTGAACGTCACCTTCCCCGAGGAGTATCACGAGAAATCCCTGGCGGGCAAGGCCGCCGTGTTCCACGTCAAGTGCAACGAGGTCAAGGAGACCCAGATGCCTGATCTGGACGACGAGTTTGCCAAGGATGTGAGCGAGTTCGACACCCTGGACGAGTACAAGGCCTCTGTCCGGGAGCGTCTGGAAAAGGCCGCCGAGGCCGAGGCGGAGAACGCCTATCACTCCGTGCTCATCGAGAAGGCCGGGGACAACATCACCGCCGATATCCCCGAGGCCATGGTGGAGGATCAGCTGGACAACATGATGCGGGAGTTCGATCAGAACCTGCAGATGAACGGGCTGAACCTGGAGCTGTATCTGAAATATCTGGGCCAGGACCCCAATGCCTTCCGGGAGCAGAACCGCCCCACGGCGGAGCGCCGCGTCAAGACCGATCTGGTGCTGGACAAGGTGGCCGAGGTGGAGGATATCCAGGTGGCCGACGAGGAGGTGGAGGCGGAGTATACCCGCCTGGCCGAGCAGTACGGCATGGAGGCCGAGCAGGTGAAGAAGGCGCTGGCCCGGGAGATCGTCTCCGGCGACGTGCGGACCCGCAAGGCTGCCGAGCTGATCTTCGCTGTCGGCGTGCCCACCGAGCCCGTGGCCGAGGAGGAGCCCAAGGCGGCGAAAAAGACCGCCAAGAAGCCCGCCGCCAAGAAGACCACCACCGCCAAGAAGAAGGCGGAGAAGCCCGCGGAGAAGGCGGAAGAGAAGGCTGCCGAGGCCCCGGCGGAAGCCGCCGACGAGGCCAAGCCCGCCCCCAAGAAGCGCGCCCCCCGGAAGACCGCCAAGAAGGCGGAGGACAGCGCTGAGAAGGACGAGACCAAGGCGGAATAAGCCAGGGAGATTTTGGATAGGCTTTCAGTGCTTGGAAAGGAGCGATATACCATGAGTTTGGTCCCCTATGTTGTGGAGCAGACATCCCGGGGCGAGCGGTCGTACGACATTTTTTCCCGGCTTTTGAACGACCGCATCGTGATGCTCTCGGAGGAAGTGAACGATACCACCGCCTCGCTGATCGTGGCCCAGTTCCTGTATCTGGAGGCCCAGGACCCGGACAAGGACATCCAGTTCTACATCAACTCCCCCGGCGGCAGCGTCACGGCCGGCATGGCCATCTATGACACCATGCAGTATATCAAGTGCGACGTGTCCACCATATGCGTGGGCATGGCCGCCAGCATGGGGGCGTTTCTGCTCTCCAGCGGCACCAAGGGCAAGCGCATCGCCCTGCCCAATGCGGAGATCATGATCCACCAGCCCTCCGCCGGGACCCAGGGACAGATCACCGATATGGCCATCCACCTCAAGCGCCTGGAGGTCATCAAGGAGCGGCTGAACCATATCCTGGCGGGCAACACCGGAAAGAGCTACGAGGAGATCGTGGCCGCCACCGAGCGGGATAACTTCATGACCGCGGAGGAGGCTGTGGAATACGGCCTCATCGACAAGATCATTTCAAAGAGATAAGAGGTAAGCATCCATGCCGAGAGAGGGCGACAAAAAGATACTCCGGTGCAGTTTCTGCGGCAAGGCCCAGTCCCAGGTCCAGCGGCTGATCGCCGGAAACGACGCCTATATCTGCGACGAATGCGTCCGGCTGTGCCTGAGCATCCTGGGCGACGAGTTCGACGAGGAATACCCCGACTTCACCCGGGAGGAGGACGGTGCCGTCATCCTGGACCCCAAGGACGTGCCCGTGCCCCGGGAGATCAAAAAGGCCCTGGACGACTACGTGATCGGCCAGGACCGGGCCAAGATCGCCCTGTCCGTGGCGGTGTACAACCACTATAAGCGCATCCTCCACAAGAAGGAGGGGGATGTGGACCTGCAGAAGTCCAACATCCTGCTGGTGGGCCCCACCGGGTCCGGCAAGACCCTGTTCGCCCAGACCCTGGCCCGGATGCTGAATGTGCCCTTCGCCATCGCCGACGCCACCACCCTCACCGAGGCGGGCTACGTGGGCGAGGACGTGGAGAACATCCTGCTGCGGCTGCTGCAGGCGGCGGATTTTGACGTGGAGCGGGCCCAGCAGGGCATCATCTACATCGACGAGATCGACAAGATCTCCCGCAAGAGCGAGAATACCTCCATCACCCGGGACGTGTCCGGCGAGGGGGTGCAGCAGGCCCTTTTGAAGATACTGGAGGGCACGGTGGCCGCGGTGCCGCCCCAGGGCGGGCGCAAGCATCCCCACCAGGAGTTCATCCACATCGATACCTCCAACATCCTGTTCATCTGCGGCGGCGCCTTCGACGGTCTGGAGAAGATCATCGAGAACCGCCTGGACCGCAAGAGCATGGGCTTCGGCGCGGAGGTCACCAGCCGGAAGGAGAAGGATGTGGGGGAGGTGCTCAGCCACGTCCAGTCCCACGACCTTCTGAAATTCGGCATCATCCCGGAGCTCATCGGACGGCTGCCCGTCATCACTACGCTGGACAGCCTGAGCAAAAAGGACCTGATCCGCATCCTCACCGAGCCGAAAAACGCCCTGGTGAAGCAGTACCAGGCCCTGCTGGGCTACGACGACGTGAAGCTGGAGTTCGAGCCCAAGGCGCTGGAGGCCGTGGCCGACAAGGCCATCGAAATGGACATCGGCGCCCGGGGCCTGCGCAGCATCATGGAGGAGCTCATGACCGGGCTGATGTTCGAGGTCCCCTCCGACAACACCATCGAGACGGTCATCATCACCGCCGACAGCGTCAAAAACGGCTCCCGGCCTGTGATCTACAGACGGCGCCGATTGACACAGGACGCATCATAGTAAGGCTAGATTGCCGATTAAGGCCGCACTTATCGTGCGGCCTTTTGCAGATAAGCCTATAAGGAGCAAGACTATGGATACAGAAACCACGACTGTTACCCGGCATCGGGTCTATCCCCTCATCCCCCTGCGGGGCATCTGCGTGTTCCCGGGGATGCGGCTGATCTTCGACGTGGAGCGCTCCGAGGCCCTGGCGGCGCTGGACGCGGCCATGGAGGGCGACCAGATGCTGTATCTGGTGGCCCAGCGGGACGCCTCCGCCGAGACGGTCACCGGAACGGATGGGTTATATAAGGTGGGTACCGTCTGCCACATCCAGCAGGTGCTGCGGGTGCCGGACGAGGAGGGCGCCAAGGTCATGGTGGAGGGCGTCAGCCGGGGATACCTGGAGCGCCTGGCCGCCGTCAAGCCCTACTTCGCCGCCCAGGTGGAGCAGGTGGAGGACGAGGTAAACCCCCGCACCGCCGTGAAGGCCGAGGCCCTCATCCGCCAGTGCTACGGTCTGCTGGAGAAGTATGCCCAGACCTCCGGCCTGGAGCTGGGAGATATCCTGCGGGACATCCTGCACAGCACTGACGCGGGGTATGTGGCGGACTATGTGACCCAGAACATCTACATGCGCGCCGACCAGAAGCAGCTGGTTCTGGAGGAGCTGCGGCCCATGCGCCGTCTGGCGCTGGTGAACCGCCTCATCCGCTGGGAGCTGGACATCTTGGACATGGAGCAGTCCATCCACGAGGAGGCCGCCAAGCGGATGAAGCAGGTCCAGCGGGAGATGTTCCTGCGGGAGCAGCTGCGCACCATCCAGGCGGAGCTGGGTGAGGACGAGGGCTTCTCCGACGACGTGGAGGAATACCGGGCCGCCGTGGCCCGGGCGGACCTGCCCAAGGAGGTGGAGGCCAAGCTCTACAAGGAGATCGGCCGCCTGGCCAAGCAGCCCTTCGGCAGCGCTGAGGCCGCCGTGATCCGCAGCTATCTGGACATCTGCCTGGAGATACCCTGGACCCGGGCCACCGAGGACAACCTGGACACCGACGCGGTGCGCCGGGCTCTGGACGCGGACCACTTCGGCCTGGAGAAGATCAAACAGCGGGTGGTGGAGTATATCTCCGTGCGGAAGCTGGCCCCGGACCAGAAGGGCTCCATCCTCTGTCTGCTGGGCCCTCCGGGCACGGGCAAGACCAGCATCGCCCTGTCCATCGCCCGGGCCATGGGGCGCAATCTGTGCCGCATCTCCCTGGGCGGCATCCATGACGAGGCGGAGATACGGGGCCACCGCAAGACCTATGTAGGGGCTATGCCTGGACGCATCATGGCGGGCATCCAGCAGGCGGGCAGCTGCAATCCCGTGATGGTGCTGGATGAGATCGACAAGCTGGGCTCCGATTACCGGGGCGACCCCTCCGCGGCGCTGCTGGAGGCGCTGGACCCGGAGCAGAACAGCCAGTTCCGGGACCACTTCCTGGAGCTGCCCTTCGACCTGTCCCAGGTGTTTTTCATCACCACCGCCAACACCGCCGACACCATCCCGCCCGCGCTGCTGGACCGGATGGAGATCGTGGAGTTCCCCAGCTATACCGACGAGGAGAAGCTGGCCATCGCCCGGGATCATCTGCTGCCCAAGCAGCGGAAAAAGCACGGGCTCAACGGCAACCAGCTGCGCATCAACGACGGGGCCATGCGGGAGCTGATCGCCCGGTACACCCGGGAGAGCGGCGTGCGCCGCCTGGAGCAGCAGATCGCGGCGGTGTGCCGCAAGACCGCCGCGGGCATCGTGGCCGGGGAGTGCAAGAGCAAATACCTTCGGGCCGGAGGCCTGGAGGCGGTGCTGGGCCCGGCCAAGTACAGGGATACCCGGGCCGCCGGGTCCGCCGAGGTGGGCCTGGTCCACGGCCTGGCCTGGACAAGAGTCGGCGGCGAGATGCTGGACGCCGAGGTGGGCGTGATGGAGGGTTCCGGCAAGCTGGAGCTCACCGGGAACCTGGGGGACGTGATGAAGGAGTCCGCCCGAGCCGCCCTGACCTACATCCGCGCCCACGCCCGGGAGCTGGGGGTGGACCCGGAGTTTTATAAGAACCGGGACATCCACATCCACTTCCCCGAGGGGGCCGTGCCCAAGGACGGACCCTCGGCCGGCGTGACCATCTGCACGGGCCTGGTGTCCGCTCTGGCGGAGACGCCTGTGCGGCAGGACGTTGCCATGACCGGAGAGATCACCCTCCGGGGTCGGGTGCTGCCCATCGGCGGCCTGCGGGAGAAGACCATGGCGGCCCTCCGGGCCGGGATACACACGGTCATCATCCCCGCGGAGAACGAGGCGGACCTGGCCGACATCGACCCCTCCGTCCGCTCGGCGCTGAACTTCATCACCGCCAGCCGGGTGGAGACGGTGCTGGACGCCGCCCTCTGCCGGGAGCAGACCGATGATACGCACTGAGCCCGCGGTATTCGTCAGGTCCGCCGGGCGAAAGGCGGACTTCATCCGGGACGATCGGCCCATGGTGGTGTTCGCGGGCAAGTCCAACGTGGGCAAGAGCTCCGTCATCAACTGCCTGCTGGGACGGAAAAACCTGGCCCGGGTGGGGGCCGCCCCCGGCAAGACCACCAACGTCAACTACTTTCTGGTGGCGGACAGCCTCTGGTTCGTGGACCTGCCCGGCTACGGCTACGCCCGGCGGCCCCAGGCGGAGATCGACCGCTGGGGACGGCTGATGGAGGATTTTTTCGCCGAGAGCGAGCGGATCAGCTTTGGCGTGCAGATCGTGGACGGGCGGCACAGCCCCACAGCGCTGGACCAGCAGATGAGCGCCCTCTTCGGGGGGTGCGGCTGTCCCTGGGCGGTGGCGGCCAACAAGTGGGACAAGCTGAAAAAGTCGGAGATGGAGCCGAACCTGGCCCGCATCCGTCAGGTGCTGGACCTGGGGGAGGACATTTTGCTGGTGCCCTTCTCGGCGGAAAAACGCACGGGACGGGACGAGCTTCTCGGGGCGATATCCGCCCGGGTGTGACATGGGATTTGCGAACATTTGGCACAATCTGGACTGGTCGGTGCTGACGGACATCCTGTTTTCCGTGCTCCCGGCCCTTCTGTGCATCACCCTCCACGAGCTGAGCCACGGGGCGGTGGCCCTGGCCCTGGGGGACGACACGGCCAAGCGGGCCGGACGGCTCACCCTGAACCCCATCAGCCACATCGACCCCTGGGGCATGGTGATGATGGTGCTGTTCCGCTTCGGCTGGGCAAAGCCTGTGCCCGTGAATATGTACAAATTCAAAAAGCCCCGCCAGGGCATGGCGCTCACGGCCCTGGCCGGGCCTGTGTCGAACCTTGTCATCGCGGCGGTGTTCCTGTTCCTGTACGGGATTTTATACGAGCCGCTGTACGTCCGGGGCGGGGCGCTGGCCCGGAGCGTGTTCCAGATGGTGTCCACCACGGGGTATCTCTCCCTGGCGCTGGCCATTTTCAACATCATCCCTATCTCGCCCCTGGACGGGTCCAAGGTGCTGTTTGCGTTTTTGAGCGACAGCGCCTACGACAAGCTGATGCGCTACGAGCGCTACGGCATGATCCTGCTCATGCTGCTGGTGATCTCCGGCGGCCTGTCCGGCGTGCTGGGCAATGTGACGGGCTGGGTGTACGACAAGCTCTTTTTCATCGCGGAATTTGGATTTGAACTGGTGAACTGATACGATGGAAAATCCCACCTTCCACCTGGAGGGGGTCATCAAGACAAAAGAGGAGATGCAGGACTTTGAAGGCCCGCTGACCCTCATCCTGATGCTCCTGGCGAAAAACAAAATAGAGATACGGGACATCAAGATCGCGGAGATACTGGACCAGTACCTGGCCTGGCTGGCCCGGATGCAGCGGATGGACCTGGAGGTGGCCAGCGAGTTCGTGCAGATGGCCTCCCACCTGGTGTACATCAAGACCAAGACTCTGCTGGCAGGCACGGAGGAGGTCTCCGAGCTGGAGCTTCTCATGACCAGCCTGGAGCAGCTGAAGTGCCGGGACGCCTTCGCCGCGGTGAAGGAGCGCATCCCGGCGCTGGGAGCGGCCCTGGAACAGGGGGCGCTGCTGTTCTCTACCCCTGGGGAGCCCCTGTCCAAGTACGGGGCCTATGACTACCGCCACGAGAGCTGGGAGCTGCTGGCGGCCCTGGCCGGGATGCTGCAAAAGGGCGTGCCCATGCCGGAGCAGGAGGCGGCGGTGCCCGTGCCCCGGCCCATCATCTACTCTGTGCAGGACAAGAGCCGCCAGCTGATCGGCTACCTGCGGGAAAAGGGCCGCTCCACCCTGGGCGAGCTCTACGCCATGGCGGCCAGCCGCTCGGAGGTGGTGGCCACGTTCTTGTCCCTGCTGACCATGTGCTCCATGGGCAGCGTGACCATCGACCGGGACGGGGACGATTACGCCGTGCGGTTCACAGGCGGCGACACCGAGGCCATTTTGGAGAGCATGGATTATGGATAAGATAGAACTGAAAAGCGGCATAGAGGCCATATTGTTCGCCTCCGGCGAGCCTGTGCAGGCCCAGCGTCTGGCCGTGGTGCTGGACAGCGACGAGCAGACGGTGCTTGCCGTCGGCGCGGAGCTGGCGGCGGAATATGAGGCTGCGGGCCGGGGCATCCGCATCGTGCGGCTGAACGACGCGCTGCAGATGCACAGCGCCCCGGAGCACGCCGCCGCCATCACCCGGGCCCTGGAGCAGCGGCGGCCGCCGAAGCTCTCGCCCACATCCCTGGAGGTGCTGTCCATCGTGGCCTACTTCCAGCCCGTGACCCGGGCCTACATCGAGCAGATGCGGGGCGTGGACAGCTCCTACACCGTGGGCGTGCTCACGGAGCGGGGCATGATCGAGCCCTGCGGCTATCTGGAGGCGGTGGGCAGGCCCACCCTCTACCGGACCACGGACCTGTTCCTGCGGACCATGGGCATATCCAGCCTGGATCAGCTGCCGCCCCTGCCGGAGATGAGCGGCAGCGACGCGGCCATGGAGCTGCAGCAGAAGGTGGAGGCGCTGAAGGCCGCCGAGGCCGCGGCGGAGGCAATGGCCGCTGAGGCCCAGGCGGAGGACGTACATACCCCGGAAAAGGAGGGCGCTGAAGCGCTTTGATCGTCCCCATCGTCCTGGCGTCCGCCGTGATGGCGCTGGATATGATACTGCTGCTCCCGGTGGGCCTGACGGCCCGGTATGCCGGGGGAGAGATGACCCTTGTGCTCCGGGCTGGGCCCGTGGCCGTGAAGCGGCTGGGCTGGCGGGCCGGGGCCAAAAAAGAGGCCGGGCGGACCGCCCGACGGAGCGTGCCGGATATCTTGCGGGACACGCCACTGCCGCTGCTGCGCATGGGTGCTGAGCAGGTCTTGATGGTTTGGCGGCGGTATAAAAAGCGGGTGCGGGTGGATCTGGTGCGGCTGCACATCACCGCCGGGGGCGCCGATCCCTACGCCGCGGCCATGGCCTATGCCTGGGCGGGCATGGTGCTGGAGGGCGCGGCGGCGCTGTGTGCCGACCGTGCGGTCCCCGCCGAGCTGCGGGCCCGGGCGGACTTCTCCGGCGGCCCCACGGCCCTGGAGGCCGGGCTTGGCCTCACCGTCCGGCTGGGCTACATCCTGGGGGCGGGCATCTGTTTTGGAACGGGCCTTTTGCGGGCATACTTCCGTTACAGAAAAACGGAAGGATGATGCATCGATGGCAGAACAGACGGTAGGCCAGCTCATGGAGGGGGCCATGGAGAAGATACGCTCCATGGTGGACTCCAACACCGTGGTGGGCGCGCCCCTGACCACCCCCGACGGCACCACGCTGATCCCCGTGTCCCGGCTCAGCTTCGGCTTCGCCTCCGGCGGCAGCGACAAGGCGGCCGTGCCCGCCAAGCCCGGCATCTGGGGCGGCGGCGGCGCGGCGGTGAAGGTGGAGCCCGTGGGCTTTCTCCTGGCCCGGGAGGGCGGCGCCCGGATGCTCCCCATCCAGGCCCCGGTGTTCTCCACGGCGGATCGGCTGCTGGATATGACCCCGGAGCTGGTGGAGAAGGTGGAGACCCTGGTGGACAAGTACGTGAAAAAGAACGGTTAGTTTTCCCAAAGACGGCAATAATAAGCACTGCTGAAAGGCGGTGCTTATTATGAAATATCTTATGGCGGCCCTGACGGCGGCCGCGCTGTGCCTGACCCTGACGGCGCCTGTAGGGGCCGCGGAGGAGGCCCCGGCGGTATCCGCCCACGCGGCGGTGGTCATGGAGGCCCAGAGCGGCCAGGTGCTGTGGCAGCAGCGCTCGGAGGAGCGCATGCCCATTGCCAGCGTCACCAAGATCATGACGGCTCTGGTGGTGCTGGAGCGGTGCCCGCTGGACACGGTGGTGACGGTGGATGCCGCCTGGACGGGGATCGAGGGCTCCTCCATGTACCTGGAGCCGGGCCAGAAGCTCACGGTGGAGGAGCTGCTGTACGGGCTGATGCTGGCCTCCGGCAACGACGCGGCGGTGGCCCTGGCCTGCGTGACGGCGGGGTCGGTGGAGGAGTTCGCGGCGCTGATGAACGCTAAGGCGGCGGCCCTGGGCTGCGAGAACACGCACTTTACCAATCCCAACGGCCTGGACGAGGAGGGGCACTACGCCAGCGCTATGGACCTGGCCCTCATCACCCGGGAGGCCCTGAAGCAGGAGCCCTTCCGGCGGATCGTGTCCACCGCGGAAAAGACGGTGGGGACCCAGACCTTCACCAACCACAACCGTTTGCTGCGGGAGTGCGAGGGGGTGTTCGGCGTCAAGACCGGCTACACCATGGCCGCGGGCCGGACCCTGGTGACGGCCTGTGAGCGCAATGGGCTCACCCTCATCTGCGTGACCCTCTCCGACCCAGACGACTGGCAGGACCATGAGGCCCTCTACGCATGGGCCTACGGGCAGTATGCCCGGGACGACGTGCTGGCCGGGGTCAGCTGGACCGTTCCGGTGATCGGCGGCGTCCGGGACGCGGTGAACGTGTCCGCCCCGGAGGGACTGTCCATTTTCCACCGAGGCAGCGACGAGATCGAGATACAGTACCATCTGCCCGCCTTCGTCTACGCGGACGTGCAGGCGGGGGGCGAGGCGGGCCAGGCCGTGGCCTATATACGGGGACACGAGGCGGGCCGGGCGGCCCTGGTCTACGCCCAGGACGTGCCCCGGGCGGTCAGCGACGAGCCCACGTTCTGGTCCCGGCTGCGGACCCTGTTCGAGGGCGGTGAAGGGAGCGTTTATACCTTTCGATGAGACAGAGACTGCAAAAGCTCATATCCGGCGCGGGCCTGGCCTCCCGGCGGGCGGCTGAGGAGATGATCCGCGCCGGGCGGGTGACGGTGAACGGCGCCCCGGCGTCCCTGGGAGACAGCGCCGACCCGGACCGGGACGATATACGGGTGGACGGTCAGGCCCTGCGCCTGCCTGTCCGCCATCGGTACATAGTGCTGCATAAGCCCCGGGGCTATGTGACCACCCTGCACGACGAGCGTGGCCGCCCTACGGTGGCGGAGCTCACCGCCGACGCGGGGGGACGGCTGTACCCCGTGGGGCGGCTGGATATGGACTCGGAGGGGCTGCTCATCCTCACCGACGACGGGGACGCCGCCAACGCCCTGATGCACCCCTCCCACCAGGTGGACAAGGTGTACACCGTGTTCGTCCAGGGGGAGGATATCCACGGCGCGATGGACGCCCTCCGGGCCATGGACCGCCTGGACGGGGAGCCCATCGCCCGGCCCGCCGTCACCCTCATCGAGCGCAAGGGCGGCGGCGCGGAACTGCAGATCGTCATCCATGAGGGGAAAAACCGCCAGGTGCGGCGGATGTGCGCCGCCTGCGGACTGCATGTGCGCCGCCTGATCCGGGTGGCGGAGGGGCCTGTCACCCTGGGCCAGCTCCCCGTCGGAAAGTGGCGGACCATGACGGCGGATGAAATTTCATACCTACGAAACCTTTAAAATCCGGGCCTTTGGTCGATAAAATCGGGATAAGTTTGCAGGAAAAGAAAATTTTTGCATGTGATACTTGCATTTTTTCAAAAATGCAAGTATTATTATCTCCGTTCCATTTTTCAATGGGGAGAGATAGATATGGAGACGAACATCCTGACGCTGATGAACGGGGGAGACCGGAAGCTGTCCAAGGGCCAGCGGAGCATCGCCCGCTATATCTCGGAGAATTACGATAAGGCCGCCTTCATGACCGCGGGGAAGCTGGGCAAGACCGTGGGCGTGAGCGAGTCCACGGTGGTGCGCTTCGCCACGGAGCTGGGCTTTGACGGCTACCCGGGCATGCGCCGGGCCATGCAGGAGATGGTCCGCAGCCGCCTGACCAGCGTGCAGCGCATCGCCGTGGCCAAGGATATGCTGGAGGGGACTGACGTGCTGAAGGCTGTCATGACCTCCGACATCGAGAAGCTCCAGGCCTCCCTGGAGGAGCTGGACCGGACCAGCTTCGACCGGGCGGTGGAGGCCATCGCCGGGGCGGAGCATCTGTACATCGTGGGGATGCGCTCCTCCGCGGCCCTGGCCAGTTTCATGGGCTTTTACATGAACCTGCTGGTGGAGGATGTGCGCCTGATCCACGACACCACCGCCAACGAGGTCTATGAGCAGATCATGCACATCGGCCCGGGGGACGTGTACGTGGGCCTGAGCTACCCCCGGTACTCCGCCAACTCCCTAAAGGCCATGGAATTTGCCAAGCGCCGGGGCGCCACGGTCATCGCCCTCACGGATAACGCCAACGCCCCCTCCGCCCGGCTGGCGGACATCAAGCTCTTCGCCAAGAGCGACATGGTCTCTTTCCTGGACTCCCTGGTGGCGCCCATGAGCCTCATCAACGCCCTGATCGTGGCGGTGGCCAACAAGCGGCGGGACTCCCTGGACGAGACCTTCGGGTATCTGGAGAAGCTGTGGAGCGAGTACGGGGTGTTCGCAGGCAATGAGAGCTGACGTGATCGTCATCGGCGGCGGGGCCGCGGGGCTCATGGCCGCCGGGACGGCGGCGGAGCGGGGCCTGGATGTGACGCTGCTGGAGCCCAACGAGACGTTGGGACGAAAGCTGCGCATCACTGGCAAGGGCCGCTGCAACGTGACCAACGACTGCGACGTGCGGACCCTGCTGGCCAACGTGCCCACCAACCCGAAATTCCTCTACAGCGCCGCCACGGCCTTTCCGCCCGGGGCGGTGATGGACTTTTTCCGGGGCCTGGGCGTGCCGCTGAAGACGGAGCGGGGCGGCCGGGTGTTCCCGGTGTCGGATAACGCCCACGATATCGCCGACGCCCTGGTCCGCTGGACCCGGGGCCTGGGGGTGCGCCATGTGCGCGGCCGGGCCCGGGCCATCCTGCGGGATCAGAGCGGCGGGGTGCATGCCGTGATGACGGACAGAGAGGAGATGCCCTGCGCCGCCGTCATCCTGTGCACAGGGGGCGTATCCTATCCCGCCACGGGCTCCACCGGGGACGGCTATGCCCTGGCGGCGGAGGCGGGCCACACCGTCGTCCCGGCCCGGGCGTCGTTGGTGCCGCTGGTCAGTCCCGCGCCCTACTGCGCGGCCCTGTCCGGCTTCGCGCCGCGAAACGTGGATATGACCGTGCTGGAGGACGGGAAGAAGATCTATACGGAGCGGGGGGAGCTGCTGTTCGCCCACTTCGGCGTGACGGGACCGCTGGTGCTGTCCGCCAGCGCCCGCATGCGGCGGTGGGGGGAGCGGCGGTATGAGCTCGCCATCGACTTTAAGCCAGCCCTGGACGAGGCGAAGCTGGACCAGCGGATGCTGCGGGACCTGGAGAAGTTCCGGAACCGGGACATGACCCACGCCCTGGAGGAACTGCTGCCCCGGTCCCTGATCCCTGTGATGCTGTCCCTGGCCGGGATACCGGGCCAGACCAAGGCCCACGATCTGACCAGGGAGCAGCGCCGCGCCCTGGGGCGGACCATCAAGGCGTTCCCCGTGCCCTTGGACGGGCCCCGGCCTGTGGCGGAGGCCATCGTCACCGGGGGCGGCGTGGACGTGCGCCAGGTGGACCCCCGGACCATGGAGAGCAAGCTGGTCCCCGGCCTCTTTTTCGCCGGAGAGGTGCTGGACGTGGACGGCTACACAGGCGGATTCAATCTGCAGATCGCATGGGCCACCGGACGATGCGCCGGGCTGGCCGTGGGAAAGGATACATGTCATGACTGAAAAACGCTGCGCCATCGCCATCGACGGCCCCTCCGGGGCGGGAAAGAGCACCATCGCCAAGGCGGTGGCGGCCCGCCGGGGGTATATCTACGTGGACACCGGCGCCATTTATCGCACGGTGGGCCTGGCGGCCCGGCGGGGGTCGGTGGACCCCCATGACGCCGCCGGGGTGGCGGCGCTGCTGCCGGGGCTGGACATCCGCTTCGACTACGGCCCGGACGGCAGCCAGCGGATGTATCTGAACGGGGAGGACGTGTCCGCGGCCATCCGCACCCCGGAGGCGTCCATGTACGCCTCCGCCGTGTCCGCCATCCCGGCGGTGCGCGCGTTCCTGCTGGATATGCAGCGGGACGCGGCAAAGACCCACAGCGTGGTCATGGACGGCCGGGACATCGGCACGGTGGTGCTGCCCCAGGCAGGGCTGAAGATATTCCTCACCGCCTCTCTGGAGGCCCGGGCGAAGCGGCGCCTGGCGGAGCTGACCGCCAAGGGAGACCCCAGTACCCTGGCGGACGTGATCACAGACATGACCCGGCGGGACGAACAGGACACCAGCCGCGCCGCGGCGCCTCTGAAGGCGGCGGCGGACGCGGTGGTGGTGGACACCTCGGACATGACGCTCCCGCAGAGCATCCAGGCGGTGTGCGACCTGGCGGAGGAGCGCTTCGGGAGGACCGAGCCATGACGGTGCATGTGGCGGAGCACGCCGGGTTCTGCTTCGGCGTGGACCGGGCGGTGGATATGGCGGAGAAGACCCTGGCGGCGGAGGGCTCCTGCTGGAGCCTGGGGGAGCTGACCCACAACCGGGACGTGGTGGAGCGGCTGGCGGCCCGGGGGATGCGTACGGCGGACGATGTGGAGGGCGTGCCCGTGGGGGCCACCGTGCTCATCCGCGCCCACGGGGTGCCGGAGGACTTTATGCGGGCCCTGGCGGCGAAAAACTGCCATGTGGTGGACGCCACCTGTCCTAAGGTGGCCCGCATCCACCGTATCGTGGCCCGGGCCAGCGCCCAGGGACGCCAAGTGGTGGTGTTCGGCGAGCCGACCCACCCGGAGGTGCAGGGCATCTGCGGCTGGTGCCAGGATGCTGTGGTAGTGCCGGACATGGACGCCTTCCAAAAATGGGTCGAGAAAAATCTGACCCCGTCGGACGCCCCTCTCACCGTGGTTTTTCAGACCACCTCCAACAAAGAAAATAGTGAACAAAGTATTAATTCGTTAAAAAAAGAGTATACAAACGCCGAGTTATTTGATACAATATGCGATGCTACGAGTATTAGGCAAACTGAGGCCCGACAGCTCGCCGCGTCCTGCGACGCCATGGTGGTCGTGGGGGGACGGCACAGCGCCAACAGCGTCCATCTGGCGGAGATATGCGCCGGATGCTGCGGCAACGTGCAGTTCGTGGAAAATGCGGACGAGCTGGATGTCAGCGTCTTTTCCGGGTGCGCATCCGTTGGCGTTACAGCCGGCGCTTCAACGCCCTCGTGGATAATTAAGGAGGTAGTAAGCAAAATGAACGAGTCTGAGATCCTGAAAGAAGAGCCTGTCGTGGAGGCCCCTGCGGCGGAGGAGCCCCCTGTGGAAGAAACTCCCGCTCCTGTGGAGGAGCCCCCCGCGGCGGAAGAGACTGCCCCCGTGGAGGAAGCTCCTGCGGCAGAGGAAGCTCCCGCCCCGGCGGAGAGCGCCGAGAAGTCCTTTGACCAGATGCTGGAGGATTCTATCCGCACCATCCACAATGGCGACACCGTCACCGGGACCGTGGCGGCCATCGGTTCTACCGAGATCACCATCGACCTGCCCACCAAGCACTCCGGGTACATATCCGTATCCGAGTTCACTGGCGACAAGCCGGGTGTGGATATCAACGAGCTGGTGAAGATCGGCGACGAGATCCAGGCTTCTGTTGTCCGCGTCAACGACGTGGAGGGCACGGTGCAGCTGTCCAAGCGCCGCCTCGACGCCGCCAAGAGCTGGACCGACGTGGAGGCCGCCTATGAGGAGGGCACCGTCCTGGAGGGCAAGGTGTCCGAGGAGAACAAGGGCGGCGTGGTCATCAACCTGAAGGGCATCCGGGTGTTCATCCCCGCGTCCCAGACCGGACTTGGCCGGGACGAGCCCATGACCAATCTGGTGGGCCAGACGGTCCGTTTCCGCATCACCGAGGTCAACCGTTCCCGCAAGCGCGTGGTGGGCTCCATCCGCAGTGTCACCGCCCGGGAGCGCCGGGAGAAGAGCGAGAAGCTCTGGGCCGAGATCGAGAACGGCAAGGTCTACCAGGGCGTGGTGAAGAGCATGACCTCTTACGGCGCCTTCGTGGACATCGGCGGCGTGGACGGCATGGTCCACGTGTCCGAGATCAGCTGGGAGCGCATCCGCAAGCCCGAGGACGTGCTGAGTGTGGGCCAGGAAGTGGAAGTGCACGTGATCAGCTTCGACCCCGAGAAGAAGAAGATCTCCCTGGGCTACCGCAAGGCGGAGGACAACCCCTGGACCAAGTTCACCGATACCTATCAGGTGGGCGACGTGGCCAAGGTGAAGATCGTCAAGCTGATGCCCTTCGGCGCCTTTGCCGAGGTGGTGCCCGGCGTGGATGGCCTGATCCACATCTCCCAGATCGCCAATCGGCGCATCGGCAAGCCTGAAGAGGTGCTGTCCGTGGGCCAGGAGGTGGAGGCCAAGATCACCGCCATCGACAACGACAAGCAGAAGATCAGCCTGAGCATCCGCGCCCTTATCGAGCCGGAACCGGCTCCCGCCCGCGCCCCCAAGGAGGAGCATCGGGACCCCGAGCCGGAGGACGACGCGCTGGTGTATGAGGTCTCCGCCACCGGCGAGGCCACTGGCGTCGCTCCGGAGGCGGACGAGCCCGCCGAAGAGGAATAAGCACCAAGAGCAAATAAAAAAACAAGCGGCATCTGCCGCTTGTTTTTTTATGCCGCTTTGCAAAACCATGCCGCTGTTTGACCAGGGAGCTATAATCTGCTGCGGAACATCAGCCATCTCCAATGCCAATGGGCGAGCTTTCGGTCCACGCGGAAACAAAAGTCCCAGATCCGTTCAGGCATGATGCGCGATACCAGGACCAGTCCGATCAGATGCGTTTTTCCATAATAGGGGGAATATGTCTGCAGGGAAGGCCAGTCCTGGCAGCGCTTGCTGCGAATATCGCGGATGTAAGGATTGTCTTTCCATCTCGGAAAGGTCCTGCGCAGAAAGTCCTGTGTCTCGCGGATGATCCGTATCCGGAGCTTCCAAATGCGATCATTTTTCTGCAGAAGCGGGGGATACATGCCAATGCAGCCTCTGGCACAGATGCACTCCAACTCATTACGGTATGCGCTGAATAGACCGTTATTCTGCAGGAAATCGATCATCATCTGCCTGGAGCGGATCAGGTCCAGCTTTTCCTCGCATATCCGTCCGCTGATCCCATCGGTGTCGCACTTATAATGATACAGTACGCTGTCCACGGAGCCGATGTTCTTTGCAAGACAGAGCACCTCTACGATAAACTCCATGTCCTGGCTAAACCGAACGCCTGGAGGGAACTGGGACTTGAAAAAGAGGTCTCTTTCGATCAGCTTATTCCACACCTCGCCGTTGATTCTTGCCAAAATATGCGGCTGGTCGATAAGGCGGAAATTGTCTTCATCGACGTAACGCCAGGGGACCTGGCTGGTGACGACTGTGCCGTCTTTCTTTCTGTCGGTCCTGTCAAACCGACATATGACCAGATCGTTGCCGTCGCGGGCAGCCTTTTCGTACAAAGCCTGACAGTAATCCGGCTCCACGATATCATCTGCATCCACGAATACCAGATATGAGCCGGAGGAGACCTGTGCGCCATAGTTGCGGGCGCAGCTCACCCCCCTATTCCCGGTATGAAAAACGCGAAAGCGGCATCGGTCAGGTGGGGGGGTAAGTTCAAATTCCCTGGCCACAGCAAGGCTTCTGTCCGTGCTGCCGTCGTCGACTACGATGATCTCTATATCTTCCAGCGTCTGGGAGGCCAGACTCTCCAGACAGGCACGTAGGTAGTTTTCTGCGTTGTACACCGGGACGATAATGCTGACCTTATACAAAAAATCACCTCGCAAGTCAATTAAATGTATCCGCGTGGAGGTCGAACAGGGCGGTGATGCGCTCTTTCAGGGGGCGGTGCTCCGGCTTTTCCAGGGCCGGGTCGGCGGCCAGGATGGACTGGGCCTCCGCCAGGGCGGCCTTCAGCACCCGCATATCCCCCGCCAGGTCCGCCACGTGCATCTCCGGCAGGCCGTGCTGCCGGGAGCCGAAGAAATCGCCGGGGCCCCGCAGCCGCAGGTCCTCCTCGGATATCTTGAAGCCGTCGTTTGTGTTGGTCATGATGCTCAGCCGGGCCTTGGCGTCGGGCGTGTCTGCGTCGGAGAAGAGCACGCAGTAGCTCTTGTGGCTGCCGCGGCCCACCCGGCCCCGGAGCTGGTGCAGCTGGCTGAGACCGAAGCGGTCCGCATTCTCCACGATCATCAGCGCCGCGTTGGGCACGTCCACACCCACCTCGATCACCGTGGTGGACACCAGGATGTCATAGTCCCCCGCCAGAAAGGCGGCCATGATCTTATCCTTGTCCTTCGCCTTCATCCGGCCGTGGATGCACCCCACCCGCAGGTCGGGGAATATGTCCTTTTGCAGCGTTTTGGCATAGGCCTCCGCACTCTTGACGTTGGGGGGCAGCTCCTCGTTCTCCTCCACCATGGGGCAGACGATGAACACCTGCCGCCCCTCGCCCACCAGACGGCGGACGAAGCGCCAGATGCGCAGGCGCATATTTTCTCCCAGGGCGAAGGTGTCCACCTTCTGCCGCCCGGGGGGCAGCTCGTCCAGCACGGAGATGTCCAGATCCCCGTAGATGATCAGCGCCAGGGTGCGGGGGATGGGAGTGGCGGACATGACCAGCACATGGGGCCGCTGGCCCTTGCCCGTGAGGGCGCTGCGCTGCTCCACGCCGAAGCGGTGCTGCTCGTCGGTGATGACCAGCCCCAGCTCCCGGAAGGACACCCCGGCGCTGATTAGTGCGTGGGTGCCCACCGCCACCTGGGCCAGGCCCGTCTGCAAAAGCTCGTTGGCATTCCGCTTCTCCGACGCCTTCATGGCGCCTGTCAGCTTCACCACCCGGATGCCGAAGGGCTCCAGCATCTGGATGAGGTTTACATAATGTTGGTCCGCCAATATCTCCGTGGGGGCCATGAAGGCGGACTGGAGGCCGTTTTTCGCCGCCTGCCAGATGAGGGCCGCCGCCACCAGGGTCTTGCCGCTGCCCACGTCCCCCTGCAGGAGCCGATTCATGGGCGCGCCGGAGGCCATATCCGCCATGGCCTCGTTTACCGCCCGGACCTGGGCGTTGGTGGGCCGATAGGGCAGGCGGGAGAAGAAATCCTCCGTGGGATAGACGGTGAGCGTTTTCCCCTGGCCCTGGGCCCGCTTTTCCCGCATGGTGCCCAGGGCGGCCGCCAGCACGAAAAGCTCCTCGAACACCAGCCGCCGCCGGGCCTGGTCCAGGGCCTGTTCGTCCCGGGGGAAATGGATGTTCTCATAGGCGTACCGGGCCTGGGCCAGCTGCAGCCGCTCCCGCAGGGCCGGGGGCAGGGTATCCGGGGCCTGGCCGCCGCACAGGGCCAGGGCCTGGCCCACCGCGTCAATCAGAACCTTTTGGCTCAGCCCGGCGGTGAGACGATAGATGGGAATGATCCGCCCGGTGACGGTGCCCTGGTGGTTCTCCCGCTCAAAGGCGGGGTTGGTCATGGTCCGGCGGCGGCCGTTGGCGCCGATCCGGCCGTAGAAGATATAGGTCTCGCCGGGGACGAACTGGCTTTTCAGATAGTTCTGGTTGAACCAGGTGATGTCCAGCGAGCCCGTCTCGTCCACGGCCCGCAGGCGCAGCAGCTCCATGCCCCGGCGGACGAAGGCGCTGGTGGGCACGGAGGCGGCCATGGCCTTCACGCACACGGGCACCTCCAGCGGCGCCTCGGCGATGGCGTAAAACTGCCGCCGATCCTCATACGCCCGGGGGAAAAAGCCCAGCAGGTCCCCCAGGGTGCGCACCCCCAGCTTCTCAAAGGCCTTGGCCCGGGCCTCGCCCACGCCCTTCAAATATCGGATGTTGTCAGTCAATGCAGCCATGGCATGATTTTAGCACGGTGCGGCGAAAAATACAATTGCGGCGGCGGCGGAAGCATGATAAAATAGCGTACAGCTGATATGCGGGCCCTGCCCATGGAAAGGAGCGAAGGATATGTTGAAATTTTCTGAGATGCGCTATGAGCGACCGGATGTGGAGGCGCTGAAAAAGCAGATGGCGGCCCTGACGGAGCGGCTGAAGGCCGCGCCGGACTTTGCGGCGGCCAAGGCGGTCTTTCTGGAGTGGGAGACGCTGGAAAAGCACATGGACACCCTGGGGACGCTGGTGAGCATCCGCCACAGCATCGACACCCGGGATGAGTTTTACGACGCCGAGGAGACCTTCTGGAACGGCGCGTGGCCGGAGCTGCAGGAGTACATGCAGGCCTGGCTGGACGCCATGCTGGCCAGCCCCTTCCGCCCGGATTTTGAGGCGGCGTTCGGCGGGCCCTATTTCCTCAACGCGGAGATCGCCCGCAAGGCCTTCTCGCCGGAGATCATCCCCGAGCTGCAAAAGGAGAACGACCTGACCCAGGCGTATGACAAGCTCATCGCCTCGGCTCAGATCGAGTTTGAGGGCGGCACCTATACCCTGAGCCAGATGGGGCCCTTCCAGCACGATCCGGACGATGAGCGCCGTCTGGCGGCCTGGAAGGCGTCGGGACAGTGGTTCAAGGCGCACCAGAGCGACCTGGACCGTATCTATGACGAGCTGACCCATCTGCGGGACGCCATGGGCAAAAAGCTGGGGTATGAGGGCTACACCACCCTGGGCTATTACCGCATGGGCCGCAACTGCTACGGCAAAGAGGACGTGGAGAAGTTCCGCTCGGCGGTGGTGAAGTATCTGGTGCCCGTGGCGGACGAGATATACCGCCAGCAGGCGGCCCGGCTGGGGGTGGCGTATCCCCTCAGCTACGCCGACGCGGCGCTGGAGTTCCGCTCCGGCAACCCCAAGCCCCAGGGCAGCCCCGACGACATCCTGGCGGCGGGTCGGAAGTTCTACGACGAGCTGAGCCCGGAGACCGGGGAATTTTTCCGCATGATGCTGGAGGGGGAGCTGCTGGACGTGCTGTCCAAGCCCGGCAAGGCGTCGGGCGGCTACTGCACCTCCATCGCCGATCACGGCGTGCCCTTCATCTTCGCCAACTTCAACGGCACCCAGGGGGACGTGGAGGTGGTGACCCATGAGGCGGGCCACGCCTTCGCCAACTGGATGAACCGGGACCGGGTCCCCGCTGACTACGCCTGGCCCAGCATGGAGGCCTGCGAGGTCCATTCCATGAGCATGGAGTTCATGGCCTGGCCCTGGGCGGAGGATTTCTTCGGCCCGGACGCGAAGAAATTCCGCTACAGCCACCTGGCCGCGGCCCTGACCTTCATCCCCTATGGCACACTGGTGGACCACTTCCAGCATGAGGTCTACGCCCATCCGGACATGACCCCGGCCCAGCGCCACGAGACCTGGAAAAAGCTGCAGGGGGTCTATATGCCCTGGATGCGCCTGGACGGGGACATCCCCTTCTTTGCCGACGGGGAGGCCTGGCAGCGGCAGGGGCATATCTACGGCAGCCCCTTCTATTATATCGATTACTGCCTGGCCCAGACCGTATCTTTGCAGTTCTGGGCTCTGGGGCAGCGGAGCCGGGAGGAGGCCTGGAGCAAGTACATGGCCTATACCCGCCAGGGCGGCACGGCCACCTTCACCCAGCTTCTGGAAAACGCCGGACTGGACAGCCCCTTCGAGGAGAGCTGCCTGCGGGGCGTGTGCGAGACGGCCAGGGCCTGGCTGGAAGAATATGACTTGAACGGGGTCAACTGACAGTTGGGGGAATTGAACTATGGCCGCAAAGGTCAAGGCTGGTTTTATGGGCAATGTGCCATAAATGGGGTTAACTTGGTGATTTTCCACGAAGTTCCCTTGACATTATTGTATTAAAGTAATAAAATACAAAAAATGTTTACTGTGTGGAGTTTTGTCTTTGCACGGTGGACAGGGAAAGGGGTGCACCCCTTTCCGCTTGCATCAGAGATGCAAGCGAATGAGTCTTGTGAACGTTGGGCGGGCGCGCCCTGTTCATAAAAGTGTATTGTATGACGAAGGAGGTCAAACAATGAAGAACGCAAAGAAATTGCTCGCGCTTGTCATAGCGCTGGCAATGTGCCTGGCGTTGGGCGCGACTGCTTTTGCCGATGACGCCAGCGCCGAGCCTCTGGACCTGGAGGCGCTGAAGGAGCTCATGACCCCTGAGGGCTATGAGGACGCCAGCTGGATGGTCTATGATGCCGCTCTGGGCGAGTTCTACGAGCTGCTGACGGCTGGCCAGGCGGAGACGGAGAATCTGTCTCTCCGCTACGCGCTGCTGGCGCAGGCGGAGGCCAAGCTGGACGAGCAGGCGGTCTATGAGGTGACCACCAACGATGGCAACCGCTTTGCCATCAACAGCGTGATCCCCCACTCCGACACCTCCACCACCTGGGGCCTGGACCAGTACCGTCTGGGCTACCGGATGTATGCCGATCAGCTTCTCACCGCCGAGGAGCGGAATGAGCTGCTGGCCGCCTGGGGCGAGGCCGAGACCGAGGCCGAGTATTACGCCTTTGTGAACGACTGGATGGAGGAGAAGGGCTACGAGTTTGCTGACTCCTACCGTTCCGGTGCGGACGCCGGCCCGGAGACCTGGGACGTGTTTGCCACCTCCCGTCAGATGGACGAGGAGTTCATCGCTCCCACCTATGCCTCCCTCGTTCGCTATGACGGCAAGAACCAGATCCAGCCCGCCCTGGCTGAGAGCTGGGAAGTCTCTGAGGACGGCCTTACCTACACCTTCCACATCCGCGAGGGTGCCAAGTGGGTGGACCAGCAGGGCCGTGAGATCGCCGACGTGACCGCCAACGACTGGGTCACCGGTGCTCGGCACCTGGCAGACAACAGCGAGGCTCTGGGCTACCTCTATGAGCCTGGCTACGCCAATATTGCCAACTGGGTCGAGTTCATCACCGGCGAGATCTCCGATTTCTCCCAGGTGGGCGTGAAGGCTGTGGACGACTACACCCTGGAGTACACCCTGCTCGACAAGACCCCCTACTTCCTGACCATGCTGGGCTATGGCTGCTTCGCTCCCCTGAACGAGGAGTACTACACCTCTCAGGGCGGCACTTTCGGTGAAGGCGCCACCTCCGGCGACTACGGCATCGACCCCAGCCACATCGCCTACTGCGGCGAGTTCTTGATCGACAACTATACCGAGGGTTCCGTGGCCCACTATGTGGCCAACCCCGACTATTGGGATTATGAGAACCTGAACATTCACGAGATCAACTATACCTGGTATGACTCCACCGACGTGATGTTCGGCTACAACGCCGCCATGAAGGGCGACTGGGTCGGGTGCAACCTGAGCACCAACACCATCGTGCAGGCCAAGCAGGACAAGGTCGAGGGTTCCGACGAGTCTGTGTTCGACGTCTACGCCTATATCAGCGACGCCGATACCACCGCCCGTCAGATCAACTACAACCTGATGCGCATGGCTTTCGCCAACGTCAGCGACGACAGCAAGGCCGTCTCCCCCCAGACCGAGGAGGACGCCGCCCGCACCCTGGCGGCCATGAACAATCAGGACTTCCGTCTGGCCATCACCTTCGCTCTGGACCGCGCTGCCTACAACGCTCCGATCAGCGGCGAGGAGATGAAGTCCAATTCCCTGAGCAACACCTTCGTGCCCGGCGACTTCGTGCAGCTGACCGAGGACGTGACCATCGATATGGGCGACGGCACCGAGCAGACCTTCCCCGCCGGCACTTTCTACGGCGAGATCGTCCAGGCCCAGTTCGAGTTTGACGGCTTTGAGGCCCAGGCCTGGGATCCCGAGGGCAACGGCGGCGTAGGCTCCAGCAACAGCTTTGACGGCTGGTATAAGCCCGAGGCGGCCAAGGCCCACTGGGACAGCGCCGTGGAGGCGCTGGCGGCCCAGGGCGTGGAGGTCTCCGCTGATAGCCCCATCCAGATCGACCTGCCCTATTGGTCCACCAACGAGATCTACACGAGCCGCGCCAACATCTACAAGCAGTCTCTGGAGGACGTGCTGGGCGATGGCCTGGTCGTCAACCTGATCCCCTGCGAGACCCTGGACGACTGGTACGCGCTCAACTACTACTGCTCCTACGGCTATGAGTGCTGCTACGACATTTGGGATATGTCCGGCTGGGGCCCCGACTATCAGGACCCGACCACCTATCTGAACTGCTATCTGCCTGAATATTCCGGCTATCTGACGATGTCCAGCGGCATCTTCTAAAAGCAAGACCTGACTGACGCGATTTCTCAATCAAAAGCGCAGGGGGCGGGGTTTTCCCCACCCCCTGTGATATTTCAAAGATCGTGAGATGATTAAAGTATGGGTAAGTACGTATTAAGACGGCTGCTGCACGGTCTGATCTCTGTGATCTGCGTCGTCGTGCTGGTGATGTTCCTGATCTACTCCCTGATGAACCGGGAGAAGATATTCGCCAGCGACAGCGCCTATACCAAGCAGAACAACAACAGCAAAGTCACTTACCAGTACCAGAAATGGGAGGAATACGGCTACCTGGACTATGTGCCCTATTCCGAATACCTGGACGGGCTGGTCAGCAGCGGCGCGCTGGACTCCCAGACGCGTGACGCCGTAGCCTCCATCGGGCGCACCCCGGACAAGGACAGCGAGGCGACGGCCCAGTACGTCCAGCAATTCACTGAGTTCTACGAGTCCCAGGGCTATACCGTGGATCGCCTGGACGCGATAACATCCCGCTCGGGGAAGCTGGTCAGCGGCGGACAGCAGACGCTGTTTGCACACCGGGACTTCCCGCTTCTTCGCCGCGCCTGGAACTATTTTGTGGATATGTTTTTCATTGACAGTGTCAATTATGTGCCGGAGGAGACGGACATAGGGGAGAGGGGCATCACTTTCACCTGGTACGACCCGGTGTATGGCGGGGAAAAATTCTCGCCCGCCATCATCGGCAACGGCACTTATCATAGATATCTGCTTTATTTTGATGACCAGTTCCCCTACATCCATCAGAACCTCCTCACCATCCGGCTGGGCACATCCTATTCTGTCAACCGGGGTGTGGATGTGTTCCAGACCATGACCCAGTCCCAGGGCGCCTATGTGCTGTCCACCCTCACGTTCCCCACTGGCCTCACGGAGGAGAGCGCGGACGACCTGCACACCGCGACGTATATGTCCGGCTCCCGGGATATGAACACCCTGAACCGACAGCGGTTCACCGACGACTACACCAACGTGGAGACCTTCAAGACCGGTATGTCCAAGATGGGCTACTCCTTTGTCATCGGCATCATCTCCACGATCATGGCCTATGTTCTGGGTCTGCCTGTCGGTCTTGCCATGGCCCTGCGGAAAAATAAGCTCCTGGATAAGCTGGGGACCATCTATATCGTGTTCATTATCGCTGTACCCAGCCTGGCCTATATCTTCCTGTTCAAGGCTATCGGCGGGAGCGTTTTCGGTCTGCCCACCATGTTCAGCACAGACTCTGCCAGCAAGTTGATGTACGTGCTGCCCATCGTTTCTTTGGCGCTGCCCTCGGTGGCCAGCCTCATGAAGTGGATGCGTCGGTACATGATCGACCAGATGAACTCCGATTACGTGAAGTTCGCCCGGTCCGGCGGCCTCAGCGAGGGCGAGATATTCTCCAAGCACATCATGAAAAACGCCATTATCCCCATCGTCCAGGGCATCCCTGCCAGCATCCTGTTTGCTCTGACCGGCGCCATCATCACCGAGCGTGTGTACGTGGTCCCCGGCGTCGGCAACCAGTTGACGGACGCCATCAACAAGTATGATAACGGCGTGATCGTGGGCGTGACCCTGTTTTATGCTGTGCTGTCCGTCGTCTCGCTCATCCTGGGCGACGTGCTGATGGCCACCGTGGACCCGCGTATCTCCTTCTCTACGAAAGACAGGTGACGGCAATGGAAAAGATCGATCTGAGCGCGCTCGGTATGAGCGAGGAGGAGCTGTTCTCCCATGTGGACCACAGCAAAGCAGAATCGGAAAAGATCACCGCGCCCCGGTATTCCTATTGGCATTCCGTGTTCCGGGTGTTCTTCCACAACAAGGTCAACATCGTCGTCCTTGCGCTCCTGGGCATAGTGCTGCTGCTGGCCTACGTCTATCCGGCCTTTGTGGATTTCGACCGATACGCCAACGTTATGGACGGCACGGCCAAGCATTTGAGCCCCGCCGCGGCCATGAAAGCCTACGGCGTGAACATCCATACGATCCTGGGTTTGGGAGGCAACGGCGAGTCTACCTGGGACAGTATCTGGTTCGGCTCCCGCATCTCCATCTCCCTGGCTTTTGTCTGCGCCGCCATCAACATGACGGTGGGCGTGCTGGTGGGGGCCATCTGGGGCTTCTCCAAGCGGGTGGATATGTTCATGACCGAGGTGTACAACATCATCGGCAACGTGCCCTATATCCTGATCATCTCCGTTATGATCATGCTGTTCACCTCCAGTTTCTGGACGATGGTTTTCGCACTGACCATCACGGGTTGGCTTTTTATCGCGTATTTCATCCGAACACAGGTGATCATTATCCGCGACAGGGAGTATAACCTGGCGTCTAAGTGCCTGGGCACCTCCACCATCAAGATCGCCATGAAGAACATCCTGCCCTTCATGACCAGCGTCATCGTGACCCAGCTGGCCACGGAGATACCCTCCTACATATCCTATGAGGTGTTTTTGGCCTACATCGGCATGGGCATGGGCGAGATGAGCCTTGGGCGGCTGATCTATGCCGCTGAGGGCGCCATGGTGACCCCCGGCTGGGAGTTCGAGTTCTGGAGCCCGGTGGCCATTGCCTCCATCATCACCGTGGTGCTGTACGTGGTGGGCCAGAACCTGGGCGACGCGTCCGACCCCCGGACGCATATGTAAGGGGGCGGCGCCATGGAAGAAAAGAAAGTGCTGCTGTCCATCCAGAACCTGACGGTGAAGTTCCGGGTCCGGGGCCGTATTTTGACGGCCATCCGGGACGTGAGCCTGGATATCTATGAGAACGAGTCCATCGCCATCGTGGGCGAGTCCGGCTCCGGCAAGAGCGTGCTCACCAAGACCTTCGCGGGCATGACCGACTCCAACGGTTTCGTGGATCAGGGCAAGATCATCTTTGACGATCCCGAGCTGGCGGAGACCTACGTCAAGCTCACCCCCGGCGCCCGGCAGCTGATGCAGGGCACCCTGTCCCGGCTGCACAAGATCAGCCACTATGAGCTGGGCGCGGACACCTATAAAAAGATCGTGGAGCTGGAGAGCGAGAAAAAGCGCCGCAGCAGCCTGTCCGACGAGGAGCGGGAGGCTATCGAGGGCGAGCTGCGGGAGCTGAAGTTCACCCGCACCAACCTCTTCAACGAGAAGCAGACCTACGACCCCAAGAGCGAGAAGGACCGCATCCGGGCCGCCGAGCAGAAGCTGAAGGAGTACGACGCCCAGATCAAGGCCCTGGAGGGGAAGGAGGCCGCCGAGGAGAAGAAGCGCCAGGCCGAGGCCGCCAAGGATACCGCCTTCAACGAGCGCTACTCCAGGGAGATGGCTGCGCTGAAGGCCCAGTATGAAAAGCAGATCGCGGGCCAGATCACCGACGAGACGAAAAAGCGCAACGACATCCTGGGCAAGGAGATACGCCTTTCCGTGGGCCGCTATCCGCTCTTCAAGCGCATCCAGCTGACCCACAAGCTGATCGTGGCCCTGGAGAAGGCCATGAAGATGGGCGTGGACCTGGACGACGAGGAGCAGCGCAACGCTGTGTTCGACACGGTGGTGTTCCGGGTCAAGTACCTGGACGAGACCGCCGACAAGCTCCACGGCACCTGCGTGCTGAACCTGGCTAACATGAAGTACTCCAAGGACTGGACTCAGGTCCGCGGCCGCCGTATCGCCACGGTGTTCCAGGACCCCATGACCAGCCTGAACCCCATCATCACCATCGGCAAGCAGATCACCTCCATCATCATCAAGCACCAGGGCTGCTCCGAGGTGGAGGCCCGCAGCCGGGCTCTGGAGCTGATGCACAAGGTGGGCATCCCCCATGCGGAGGCCCGTTTTGACGACTACCCGTTCCAGTACTCCGGCGGCATGCGCCAGCGCATCGTCATTGCCATCGCCCTGAGCTGCCAGCCGAAGATTTTGATTTGCGACGAGCCCACCACGGCCCTGGACGTGACCATCCAGGCCCAGATCCTGAAGCTCATCAAGGACCTGCAGAAGGAATTTGGCTTCACCACGGTGTTCATCACCCACGATCTGGGCGTGGTGGCCAATATCGCCGACCGCGTGGCGGTGCTGTACGCCGGACAGATCGTGGAGCTGGGCACGGTGGAGGAGGTCTTTTACGATCCCCGCCACCCCTACACCTGGGCGCTGCTCTCCAGCCTGCCCCAGCTTGCCGAGCGCAACACCACGCTCTACTCCATCACCGGCACGCCGCCCTCCCTCTACAACGCCATCGTGGGCGACGCGTTCGCGCCCCGCAACCCCTACTGCATGAAGATCGATACCATCAAGGAGCCGCCCATGTTCCAGGTCAGCCCCACCCACTTTGCCAAGACCTGGCTGCTGGACCCCCGGGCGCCCAAGGTGGAAAAGCCCGAGGGCATCCATGATATCCATGGCAAGCTCATGAAGGCATTCAACATTTAAGGGGGGCGGAGACGTGTCAAAAGTAAAAGGTACAAAAGAAGGCCGCCGTTCCCGTTTCCCCGAGCACGGGCCCATGGCGGAAAACGGCAGGGAGATACTCCTGTCGCTGAAAAATGTAGACATCACCTTCGGCAAGGGCGACAACGCCGTCCGGGCCGTGCAGGATGCGTCCTTTGATATCTACAAGGGCGAGACCTTTTCCCTGGTGGGCGAGTCCGGCTCCGGCAAGACCACCATCGGCCGCGCCGTCATCCGGGTCAACCCCCTGGCGGCGGGTGAGATCGACTACAAGGGCGTGCGCATCTCCGGCAAGATACCCCGGGCTCTGGACCGGGAGGTGATCCGCAACGTGCAGATGGTGTTCCAGGACCCGGCGGCCAGCCTGAACGAGCGGGCCACGGTGGACTACATCATCTCCGAGGGACTTTATAACTTCGGTCTGTTCGAGAACGAGGCGGACCGGGTCCGCAAGGTGGAGAACATGATCAACGAGGTGGGTCTGCTCCCTGAGCACCTGACCCGCTATCCCCACGAGTTCTCCGGCGGCCAGCGCCAGCGCATCGGCATCGCCCGGGCCATGGTCATGGAGCCGGAGCTGGTGGTGGCTGACGAGCCCATCTCCGCGCTGGACGTGTCCATCCGGGCCCAGGTGCTGAACCTGATGAAGAAGTTCCAGCGGGAGAACGACGTCACCTATCTGTTCATCGCCCACGACCTGAGCGTGGTCCGGTTCATCTCCGACCGCATCGGCGTCATCTACAAGGGCCGGATCGTGGAGGTGGCGGACGCGGAGGAGCTGTT
>CANROZ010000003.1 GCA_947632365.1 uncultured Oscillospiraceae bacterium | reverse complement strand
TCTTGTCTACTTCTTTCCTCGCTAAAAGCTCTTTTTCCCCACTAGCATAGCTAGTGGTTGCCTTTGCTACTAGCAAAGCGCCCGCCGGACGCGGATGCGTCCGGCGGGTATGAGCATGCGCCCGGCCCTTCAGCCGCCGAACACGCTCAGCAGGAAGCCCGCCGCGATGGCGGAGCCGATCACGCCCGCCACGTTGGGACCCATGGCGTGCATGAGAAGGTAGTTGGTCTTGTTGTATTTCCGGCCCACGTCCTGGCTCACCCGGGCCGCCATGGGCACCGCGGAGACCCCCGCCGAGCCGATCAGCGGATTGATCTTGCCGCCGCTGAGTCGGTACATCACCCGGCCGCCCAGCAGACCGCCCACGGTGGAGATGGTGAAGGCCACCAGCCCCAGCACCACGATCTTGATGGTGTTCAGGCTCAAAAACCGCTCCGCCACCATGGTGGCGCCCACGGAGGTGGCCAGGAAGATGGTCACGATGTTCATCAGGGCGTTCTGGGCGGTGTCGCTGAGCCGATCGGTGACGCCGCACTCCCGCAGCAGGTTGCCGAACATCAGGCAGCCGATCAGCGGCGCGGTGGAGGGCAGCAGCAGTATCACGAAGGCCGCCACCACGATGGGGAAGATGATCTTCTCGGTCTTGGACACCTCCCGCCGCTGCTCCATCTTCACCTGCCGCATGGCCGGGGTGGTCATCAGCTTCATGATGGGCGGCTGTATCAGGGGTATCAGCGCCATATAGGAATAGGCCGCGATGGCGATGGGCCCCAGCAGATGGGGCGCCAGCATGGTGGTCAGGAAGAGGGCCGTGGGGCCGTCCGCCCCGCCGATGATGCCGATGGAGGCGGCCTCCGGGCCTGTGAAGCCCAGCAGGATGGCCCCGAAGAAGGCCACGAACACACCCAGCTGGGCCGCCGCGCCCAGCAGCAGGCTCTTGGGGTAGGCCAGCAGCGGTCCGAAGTCCGTCATGGCCCCCACCCCCAGGAAGATGAGGGAGGGATACACCCCCGCCTTCACGCCGATATAGAAGATATCCAAAAGCCCGCCCTCGTGGATGATGTTGGTGAAGGTGATGTGCTCGATGACCTCCCCCGCCGCGGTGGTGTAGGGAGTCCCGGCCACATAGGCGTCCCACATGTCCAGGTGGTACATCCCCGCCCCGGGCAGGTTGGTCAACAGGCACCCGAAGGCGATGCCCACCAGCAACAGCGGCTCGAATTTTTTGCCGATGCCCAGGTACAGGAGCACACAGGCGATGGCGATCATGATGAGGTTCTTCCAGCCGCCCGCCGCCAGAAACCCCGCGAAGCCGGACTCGGAGGCCAGCTTGCCCAGGGTATCCAGTATGTTCATACCAGCCCCTCCTTACCCGATCACGGCCAGGACCGCCCCGGTCTCCACCACGGCGCCCTTGCTCACCAGTATCTGGGCCACGGCGCCCGCCTTGGGGGCGACGATCTCATTTTCCATCTTCATGGCCTCCAGGACCATGAGCACCTGGCCCTCCTGGACCTGCTGGCCCTGGCTGACCAGTATCTTCAGGATGTTGCCGGGCATGGGGGACAGGACCTTCTCCCCCGCCGCCACCGTCTGGGCCGGGGCGGCCGCAGGGGCGGGCGCCTCTGCCGGGGCCGCCGCCACAGGGGCGGGGGCCTCCGCGGGCGCCGGGGCGTATGCCTCATACTCGTCCACCAGCATGGCCTTGTCCTCGTCCACCTCCACCTCGTAGGTCCTGCCGTTCAATGTGACTTTATATTTCATTTCTCCTTGACCTCCCTTATCGAGCGGAACCGCAGTTCATTGATGGGCTTTCCCAGCTTATGGGCCGTGATGGCCATGATGAGCGCCGCGTCCCGGGGGTCGGTGTCATAGAGTTTCAGCTCCCCCGCCGTGCCCTTGGCCACAGGCTTTGCCTCCGGTCCCGGCGCGGCCGCAGGGGCGGGGGCCGGAGCGGGCGTCTGCTCCTTCTTCCGGCTCAGCATGACCTTCCCCAGGACCGTCACCACCACCAAAAGCAGCACGATGCCGAAAAACACCACCGCATAGCCCATGACGGCGATCAGGGCCCCCGTGCCCACGCCGGGGTGCTCCAACATGGATATGCTCCTCATCCGACGCGCCTCCTCACATTTCCTCGAAGGTGTATTTGACCACCTTCTCCTCCGCCGCCTGACGGTCGGCGAAGAACGTCTCCGCCAGCTGGGGGAAGGCGATGTAGCTGAGCACGTCCTCGTCGGAGCGGGCCTTGTCCCCCAGCTCCGCCTTGGTCTTTTCAAAGGCGGGCGCCAGGGTATCGGCGTAGCGGCCCTCGAGGGGCTTTTCATCTCCCAGTATCAGCTTCTGCACCGCCGGGTCGATGGGGGCGGGGGTGTGGCCGTATTCGCCGCGGCAATAGGCCTTCACCTCGTTGGAGACCTTCTTGTACCGCTCCCCCTGGAGCACGTTCGTCACCGCCTGCACGCCCACCATCTGGCTGGTGGGGGTCACCAGGGGCGGATAGCCCAGGTCCTTGCGCACCCGGGGCGTCTCCGCCAGCGCCTCGTCTAGGCGGTCCAGGGCGTTCATGGTCTTCAGCTGGCTGAGGAGGTTGGACAGCATCCCCCCGGGCACCTGGTAGGTCAGGCACTGGGTATCCGTGGCCATGGATTTGGGCATGAGAGTGCCGTCGGCGATGAAGCCGTCCCGGACGGGTTTGAAGTAGTCCGCCACCGCCTTGAGCACGGCGTCGTCCAGGTCCACCGCATAGCCCAGCTGCCGCAGGGCGTAGGCCAGGGTGTCGGTGGAGGCCTGGCTGGTGCCGCCGGAGAAGGGCGGCGTGGCGGTGTCGATGATATCCGCCCCGGCTTCCACGGATTTCAAAAGCGTCATGAAGGCCAGGCCCGTGGTGCAGTGGGTGTGCACGTCCACCGGGAGGTCCACCGCGTCCTTGATGGCGCTCACCAGATCGTAGGCCTCCTTGGGCCCCATGATGCCCGCCATGTCCTTGATGCAGATGGTGGAGCAGCCCATGGCCTTCAGCTCTTTGACCAGCTTCACGTAATTTTCCAGGGTATGCACAGGGGAGGTGGTGTAGCTGATGGCCCCGGAGGCCACCGCCCCGCACTTGACCGTCTCCTCGATGGCCACCTTCAGGTTGTCCGGGTCGTTGAGGGCGTCGAAGATGCGGATGATATCGATGCCGTTTTTCACCGCGTGCTGCACGAACTTGCGCACCACGTCGTCGGGATAGTGCTTGTAGCCCAGGATGTTCTGGCCCCGGAGCAGCATTTGCAGCTTGGTGTTGGGCATCTTGGCCCGTATCTTCCGCAGCCGCTCCCAGGGGTCCTCGTTCAGGTACCGCAGGCACACGTCGAAGGTGGCGCCGCCCCAGCACTCCACGGCATAGTAGCCCGCCTTGTCCATGGTCTCCAGGATGGGCTCGAACTTGTCGTAGGGCAGCCGGGTCGCCATCAGCGACTGGTTGGCGTCCCGCAGCACGGTCTCTACGAATTGGACTTTCTGCATACTGTCAGCCTCCTGTCTGTCGCGGCAGACGCCGCGGGAAGTGATGGGTCTATTCTACGCCATTTCCCCGCGTTTTTCCAGAGGTTTTTGCTCCGGCCGGACAGGAACTTTTCCGGCGAAGGAACGGATTGCATTTTGGGCCGATCGCAGTTATAATACGCTTATTGAAAAATATTGAAAAATGCGTTCCCAAGGAGGACAGGATATGGTCACCAACGACGAGGCCATCGCACAGGTAAAACACGAGGTCATGCGGGAGGTATGCCGCCTGGCCTGGCTGGGCAGGCTGGACCAGGAGCGGGATCAGATACCCTATCGCCTCATCCCCGGCCCCCAGGCCCAGTTCCGCTGCTGCATCTATAAGGAGCGGGAGATCATCCGCCAGCGGGTCCGCCTGGCGGAGGGGCTCAGCCCCACGGACCAGCGGTCCAACAACATGGTCCAGGTCATCAACGCGGCCTGCGAGGAGTGCCCTATCGCCTCCTACATCGTCACGGACAACTGCCGCAAGTGCGTGGGCAAGGCCTGCCAGAACTCCTGTCAGTTCGACGCCATCTCCATGGGCCCCAACCGCTCCTACATAGACCCCAACAAGTGCCGGGAGTGCGGCAAGTGCGCCGCCGCCTGCCCCTACAACGCTATCGCCCACCTGGAGCGGCCCTGCAAGAAGGTCTGCCCCGTGGACGCCATCACCTACGACGAGTACGGCATCTGCCGGATCGACGAGGACAAGTGCATCCGCTGCGGCATCTGCATCCACAACTGCCCCTTCGGTGCCATCGGCACCCGGGCCTCCGTGGTGAACGTCATCAACGAGATCAAGGCGGGCAAGAAGGTGGTGGCCATGCTGGCCCCGGCCACCGAGGGTCAGTTCGGCCCGGGCATCACCATGTCCAGCTGGCGCACCGCCCTGAAAAAGGCGGGCTTCGCCGACATGATCGAGGTGGGCCTGGGGGGCGACATGACCGCCGCCGCCGAGGCCGAGGAGTGGGCCGAGGCCTACAAAGACGGCAAAAAGATGACCACCTCCTGCTGCCCTGCCTTCGTGAATATGATAAACCTCCACTATCCGGAGCTGGCCGAGCACATGTCCACCACCGTCAGCCCCATGTGCGCGGTGAGCCGCTACTTGAAGCAGCTGGACCCCTACACGGTGACGGTGTTCGTGGGCCCCTGCATCGCCAAAAAGAGCGAGATCAACATCCACGGCATCGAGGGCAACGCGGACTATGTGCTCACCTACGGGGAGATCCGCTCGCTGATGTACGGCAAGGACATCGAGCTGGAGCCGGAGCCCATCGACAAGCAGCAGAGCAGCATCTACGGCAAGCGCTTCGGCAACGGCGGCGGCGTGGCCGCGGCGGTGGTCCGCTGCTTCGAGGAGCGGGGCCTGGATATAAAGCCCGAGGTGATGAAGTGCAACGGCGCCGCGGAGTGCAAGAAAGCCCTGCTGCTCATGAAGGCGGGAAAGCTCCCGGCGGATTTTGTCGAGGGCATGGTCTGCGAGGGCGGCTGTGTGGGCGGTCCCAGCAAGAACATGACCGTGGCCGAGGGCAAAAAATTCCGGGACGACATGCTGGCTCAGGCGGACAAGCGGGGCGTGCTGGAGAACCTGAAGACCATGGGCGCGGACGCCGTGCCCATGCACAGGGCCCATGGCTGAATCCTTCGCCGACGCCGTCCGGGAGGCCCTGGGTCCCCAGGCGGCGTCCATCTCCCTGGAGACGGTGCCCGTCTGCCCCTCCACCAACCGCGACCTGAAGGAACGGGCCGACGCTCTCCCCGCCTGGCACGCGCTCATCGCCCTGGAGCAGACCCAGGGCCGGGGCCGTCTGGGCCGCAGCTTCTTCTCCCCCGGCGGCACGGGCCTTTATATGAGCGTGCTGCTCCGGCCAGAGCTGGCCCCGGAGGACGTGTCTCTCCTCACCCCCGCGGCGGCGGTGGCGGTGTGTCGGGCTCTGGAGGAGCTGGGCGCGGACCGGGCCCGGATCAAATGGGTCAACGATGTGTACATCAATGGCCGGAAGGTCTGCGGCATCCTGACGGAGGCCGGGCCCTGCCTGGACTATGTGGTGGTGGGCATCGGCGTCAACGTTTCCCCACCTGCGGACGGCTTTCCCCCCGACATCACCGACATCGCCGGGGCGGTATTTCCGGCGGACGGGGAAGATCGGCGGGCCCCGCTGGCGGCGGCCGTGCTGCGGCAGCTGTATGAAATATGCGGGCGGCTGCCGGACCTGTCCTTTGCCGACGAATACCGGGCCAGGAGCTTTCTCACCGGGCGGCAGGTGGACGTTTTCCAGGGGGATTTTGTCCGCCGGGCCCTGGTGCTTGGCACCGACGAGCGCTGTCGGCTGCTGGTGCGGTTTCCTGACGGCGCGAAGCAGGCCCTGTTCTCCGGCGACGTGTCCGTCCGTCCCCTGGACGGGGAATGACGGCTAAAAAATAAGAGCGCGCTGCGGTGCAGCGCGCTCTTGCTGTATGTTCTGTTTTTATTCTGTCTTTTCTCTCTCGCCCTTTTCCCCGTCCAGCTGGGACACCAGCACCTGGATGAGGGTATTCACGTTGATGGGCTTGGCCACATGGTCGTTCATGCCGCACTCCAGGGCCAGCCTCCGGTCCTCGTCGAAGGCGTTGGCGGTCATGGCCACGATGGGTATGGATGCCAACGCCGGGTCGGGCAGGGCCCGGATGGCCTTGGTGGCCTCGTAGCCGTTCATCACGGGCATCTGGATATCCATGAGGACGAGGGAATAGTACCCGGGCTGGGAATGGCTCACCTTGTCCACGGCCACGGTGCCGTCCTCCGCCGTCTCCACGGCGAAGCCGCTCTCCAGCAGTATCTCCTGGGCGATCTCCCGGTTCAGCTCGTTGTCCTCCACCAGCAGGATGCGCTTGTTCTTCAACTCCTCCACCGGGTCGGGCAGCACCTGCACGGGAACGGCCGTCTCCGTGCTGTTCAGCGCCGAGACCAGCACGTCCCGCAGCTCGGAGATGAAGATGGGCTTGTTGCAGAAGGCGGTGACGCCCGCCTGCCGGGCCTCCTCCTCGATCCCGCTCCAGTCGTAGGCGGTGAGGATGATGATGGGCACGTTCTCCCCCACGATGGCCCGTATCTGCCGGGCCACCTCCAGGCCGTTCAGATCGGGCAGGGCCCAGTCCACGATGTAGGCGTAAAACTCGTCCCCCATCTCCACGGCCTGTCGGGCCCGGAGCACCGCCTCTTGGCCGTGCATGGTCCACTCGGCCCGCATGCCGATCTGGGTGAGCATCTTGGCGACGCTGTCGCAGGTGGCAAAACTGTCGTCCACCACCAGGCCCCGCACCCCGGTCAGCTCCTTGATCCGCTCCACCTGCTTGCTCTCGGACTGGAGACGGAACTGCAGCCGGATGATGAACTCCGTGCCCTTGTTCTTCTCGGTCTGCACCTCGATGGTGCCGCCCATGGCGGACACGATGCTCTTGGTGATGGCCATGCCCAGGCCGGTGCCCTGGATGCCGCTGACCGTGGAATTGCGCTCCCGCTCAAAGGGCTCGAAGATGTGCTCGGCGAACTCCGGGCTCATGCCGATGCCCGTGTCCTTCACCCGTATCTCGTAGGAGCCGTAGCCGCTGGGCGCCCCCGGCTTCTGGGAGACCATCATGGACACGGAGCCCCCGGCGGGGGTGAATTTGATGGCGTTGGACAGAAGGTTCAGCAGCACCTGATTCACGTGCAGCTTGTCGCAGTAGATGTCCTCGTCGGTCACATCCATAGTATCCATGAAGAAATTCAGCTGCTTGGTCTGCATCTGGGTCTGGATGATGTTGCGCATATCCCGGAAGATATCGGAGATGGAGCAGGGCTTCTCCTCGATGTTCAGCTTGCCCGACTCGATGCGGCTCATGTCCAGGATATCGTTGATCAAACTCAGCAGATGGTTGCCGGAGGACAGGATCTTGGCCAGGTACTCCTGCACCCGGGCCTTGTTGTCCAGATTGGTCTGGGCCAGGGTGGTGAAGCCGATGATGGCGTTCATCGGCGTGCGGATATCGTGGCTCATGTTGCTGAGGAAGGTGGTCTTGGCCCGCTCGGCGGCCTCGGCCTTTTTCAGCTTCTCCTCCAGCACCGCCCGCTCCACCGCGTCGGCCGTGGCCTGCCGGGCCCGTCGATGGATGATGGAATAATACACGGCCACCGACAGCGCCATCACCACGCCGATCGCCAGGCCGATCCGCTGCACGGTGAAGGCGCTGGCAAAGGCCTCCCGCTCCGGCACGGACACGGCAATGGCCCACTGGTTGACGCCGGCAGGGCCGTAGTACATGTACTCCCAGCCGTCGGTGCTGTCCGTGCGGAACACCACATACCCGGTGTTCAGGGCCATGATGTCCGCTACGTACTCGTCCCAGTTCTGCTCGCCCTTGGTCTCCCGGTCTGGGTCCTTGGCCGTGGCAAACTCGCCTATGTTGCCCAGCTTGTCGTGCCAGGTGTCCAGGATGAAGTCGCCATTTCTGGTGTCGATGACATAGACGCTGGCGGTGCCGTTGTAGATGTTGTCGATGTTCATCGCCTCGGGCAGATCGGCCAGCCTGGTGACGCCGTACAGCATGGCCACGGTCCGGCCGTCCTGCTGGATGGGCACGAAATGGCGCAGCAGATCGCCGCTGTCTGTCTCCACACGATTGGACACGTGCTCCCCCAGGGGCGCCTCCTCCGCGAAGGAGATGTTGTCCACATTGGACACGTCGGTGATCCGCCCGTCCGCCGTCACCACCCGCTCGTCCGACAGCAGCACCCGCAGGTTCATGGTCTCGAACAGGGGCGCCACGCTCTTCATGGTGTCCAGCAGCGCGCTCACGTCCAGACGGTCCGCGTCCTCGTCGAAGCTGGTGTTCTCGATGATCTCCGCCGTGGCGTTGAGGATGTCGCTGTCCCGGGCCAGCTTGGAGGTGATCTCCTCCATGACGGTATTCACGCCCTCCTCCATCCGGCTCAGGGACCGGGTGCGGATGGTGCGGCTGATCATCACATAGGCCGTCAGGAACAGCACGGCGATCACGACGATCATGATCAACGTATCGATGACATTTTCGTCTCTGCGCAGGGTCTTTTTCATCTCATCACCCTGTTTCTTATCGTTTTACTTTCCGCTGGGCACCCGCACGAAGGGATGGTGTTCGTGCTCCGGTCCGGACTGGGAGGCCCGGATGGCGCCCGCTGTCTGCTCGTAATCGGCCTTCACCTGGTCCAGCAGGGACGCGGCCGTGGCGGTATCCCCCGCCCGCAGCGCCTCGGTCAGCTCGCTGCTGGACTTGCCCAGGCGGGTGAAGCCCAGGTTCTGGCACACGCCCTTCATGGTGTGGCTGGCCCGGAAGGCGTCCTCCCAGTTGCCCGCCGCCATAGAGGTGAGCAGCAGCTCATAGCTGGGGTCGTCCAGGAACTTCAGCACGAATTTCTGCACCAGCCGCTCGCTGCGCAGACGGCCCAGCACCTCGTCATAATCGGCGCCCATGGCCTTATAGCTTTCCTGCAGAGTCATTGTCATTCTCCTTCCGTTTTACTCATCGATGTCTGAAATGGCGGAGAGCATATCCCGCAAAGACTCGTCGTAAAAGTGATAGCGTTTCTTTCCGGCCCGCTTGGCCGCGTACAGCGCCGCGTCCGCCGCCCGGAACAGCTCCTCGTAGCTCCGGCCCGCCACCGAAGCCAGGGCCACGCCCATGGTGACGGATATCTCATAGTCCTCGTAGTACCCGCAGAGATTATGGAAGATGCGATCCACGGTCCGCTCGATGTCCGTGTTGTACTCCAAAAACAGCAAAAACTCGTCCCCGCCGGCCCGGCAGGCGATATCGGAGCCGCGCACGCTGTGGCGCAGCCGATCCGCCACCGTCTTCAGCACCTGGTCGCCGAACTGGTGGCCGTACTGGTCGTTGGCTATCTTGAAAAAGTCCAGATCGAAGATCGCCATGGCGTAATGGCTGTCCGGCCGCTCCCGCATCCGGGCGGTGATGCGCTCCACGGCGGCGGCCCGGTTCAGAAGCCCCGTCATGGCGTCCCGGGTGGCCTTCTTCTCCAGGGCGGCCATCTTCTCGTGGGTCTCGTGGATATCGGTGGCCTTGCCCATGGCGCCCTCGAATTTGGGCGGCGTATCCGCGGACCAGATGCTCCGCAGCACGATCCGGTGCCAACGGGTCTGGCCGCCGTAGGTGAGCTGGTCGTCGTAGCTGACGCTGGGCCGCTCCGGCGTGGTCTGGCGCAGCTCCTCCTGCAGACGGTCCCAGCCGTCCTCCCCCAGCACCGCCCGCAGGCTCTCGTTGTCGGCCGGGTCGGGGATGAACTCGTCGATGCCCAGGGTCTTGGCGCTCCACTCGGTCATGGTGAGCATGGACGGGGCGATGGTGTACTCGAACTGGATGTCCTTGGTCAGGGCGGAGAAGAAGCTGTGCTTCATCCGCTCGTTGTCCAGCAGCCGCAAAGTGCGGTCGGAGGCCGCCGCGCCGCTGGTGGCGGTGCGGACCGTGTCCTTGACGATGTTGACGCTCTCCCGCTTGGCCATGCCCTCCTCGCCGCCGATGAGCATCAGCTGCCGGATGCTCTCCGCGTTCTCCTCCAGGCACTCCAGCAGCAGCGGGTTGAAGGTGCCGCACTGGCCGTCCCGGATCATCTCCACGGCCTTCTCGTGGGGGATGGGCGCCTTGTAGACCCGGGGGCTGGTCAGCGCGTCATACACATCCGCCAGAGCCACCACCTGGGCGGAGATGGGGATGTCGTCCCCCGCCAGCCCGTCGGGATACCCCCGGCCGTCGTAGCGCTCGTGGTGCCAGCGGCATATCTCGTAGGCCGTGCGCACCAGCGGGTCGTCCCGGTGGGCCGTGAGGGCGTCCAGCATATTGGCCCCCTGCATGGAGTGGGTCTTCATGATCTCAAACTCCTCGGCCGTCAGGCGTCCGGGCTTGTTGAGGATGTGGTCGTCGATGACGATCTTGCCGATGTCGTGCAGGGCCGATCCCACGCTGATGCGGGACACGTCCGCCCCGGTCAGGTGGTAGCGGTCCGTCTTTTGCATCAGGGCCCGCAGCACGAGATCCGTCAGCGCCCGCACATGCATGATGTGCGCACCGCTCTCGCCGTTGCGGAACTCCACGATGTGGCTGAGTATCTCGATCATCAGGTTGCTGTGGCGCTCGGTCTCGGATATCTGCTGCTCCACCATGGCCATCAGCCGCTTCTGCTTGGCGTACAGCAGCAGGGTGTTGAGCACCCGCTTGCGGACCACCAGCGCGTCGAAGGGGCGGCTGATAAAGTCGCTGACGCCCATATCATAGGCCCGGGCCACCTGGGCCGAGCCGCTCTCGGAGGAGATCATGATCACCGGCACGTCCTCGATCCAGCCGTTCTGGTTCATGGACGCCAGCACCCCGAAGCCGTCCATCCGCGGCATCACGATGTCCAGCAGCACCAGCTCTATCTCGCCGATCCTCTCCCGCAGGCACTCCACGGCCTCCACGCCGTCCTCCGCCTCCAGGATCGCGTACTCATCCTCCAGCATATCCGCCAGGATGGAGCGGTTCATCTCCGAGTCGTCTACGATCAGGATATTGCCCTTCTGCATACTGTACTGCCTCTTGTCTCACACGCTGTACCGCGCTTGAAATCGTTTCTCACCGCGGGGCGCCCATACCGCCCCACGATACTGTGCTCAGTATAACAAATCTCCTCCTCCGGCGCAACAGTTCGTTGTAAAAAACCGACTTGTTTCCCCCCGAAAAAAGGGGCGCGTCCCTCTCCGGGACGCACCCCAGCGCTCTGCTATCCTGCCGCTCACAGCCACCGCTTCATGACCGCCAGCAGCTTATCCACCTCCACGGGCTTGGCGATGTGGTCGTTCATGCCCGCGTCCCGGGCGTCCTGGATATCGGCGGCGAAGGCATTGGCCGTCATGGCGATGATGGGCAGGTCCTTTATGTCCTCCCGGTCCATGGCCCGGATGCGCCGGGCCGCCTCGTAGCCGTTCATCACAGGCATCTGGATATCCATGAAAATGAGATCGTAATACCGGGGCGGATTCTTCTCCACCAGCGCCACCGCCTGGGCGCCGTCCTCGGCCTGCTCCACGGCGACGCCGATGAAGCCCAGCAGCTCCTGGGCGATCTCCCGGTTCAGCTCGTTGTCCTCCACCAGCAGCACCCGCTTGCCCCGGAAGATATCCTGCTGCGCCTGCTCCGGCGCCGGGCCGCCCGCCGCCTCGTCCCGGGCCAGCACCGACTTCAGGGCGAACACCAGCCGGGAGCGGAACAGGGGCTTTTCGATGAAAGCCTGGATGCCCGCCTGCCGGGCCTCGGCCTCAATATCCGACCAGTCGTAGGCGGACAGGATGATGATGGGCACATGGTCCCCCACCTGGCGGCGTATCTCCCGGGCGGTTGCCACGCCGTCCATGTCCGGCATCTTCCAGTCCAGGATCACCGCGGCAAAGTCCGTTCCGGCCCGGTTGGCCGCCACGGCGCGCTCCACCGCCTCCCGGCCGCTGAGCACCCACTGAGAGACCATGCCGATGCTGTCCAGTATCTCGCAGGTGGTCACGCAGCTGTCCTGGTCGTCGTCCGCCACCAGCACCCGCAGGTCCGCCAGCTCCTGCACGTCCTCCGCCGCCTGGTCCTGCAGCCGCAGATGCAGCTGCACCGTGAAGCAGGAGCCCACGCCGGGCTGGCTGGTCACCTTGATATCCCCCTCCATCATCTGCACGATGCTGCGGGTGATGCTCATGCCAAGACCGGTGCCCTCGATGTTCTTGCGCACCGAGTCCTTGGAGCGGCTGAAGGGCTCGAAAATGGTCTTGATGAACTGCTCGTCCATGCCGATGCCCGTGTCCTCGCACACGAACTCATAGCAGCCCATGCCCCGGACCCGGGACGGGCACTCCCGGATGGAGAAGGTGATGGCGCCCCCCTCCGGGGTGAACTTCACCGCGTTGCCCAATATGTTCACGAACACCTGCTGCAACCGCAGCACGTCGCCGATCACGGCCTCGTGCCGGATGCTGTCGATGTGCACCTTCAAATCCTGGCGCTTGGCGGTCACCTGGGCGCGGATGATGGTCACCACGCTCTCCACCATGTCCGCCAGGCCGAAGGGCTCCTCGCTGAGCGTCACCTTGCCGCTCTCGATCTTGGACATGTCCAGCACGTCGTTGATCAGCGCCAGCAGATGGCGGCTGGAGATGGTGATCTTGCTCAAACAGTCGGTGAGCCGCTCCTTATCATCCAAATGCATGGCCGCCACGGCGGTCATGCCCATGATGGCGTTCATGGGGGTGCGGATATCGTGGCTCATCCGGGCCAGAAAATCGCTCTTGGCCCGGTTGGCGGCCTCCGCCGCCTCCGAGGCCTCCTTCATGGCCAGGCGGATGGCCAGCTCTCGCTCCTTCAGGGCCGTGGCGTCCTGGATGGCGTACAGCACCCGCACGGGCACGCCGTTTTCCCGCTCCAGGCAGAGGATATAGATGTTCTCCCAGTGCCGCCCCTTCATGTCGATCTGGTAGGAGAATTGCAGATAGGGCACGTCCTCGGTCAGATGGGCCTGCACGTAGTCCTTGGCGATGAGCGTGCTCATCTTCTCGCCGCACTCGGCCAGGCCGATGTACCGCTCGTCCAAGAACCGGACCAGGTCCGTGTAGCGGCCCCGCTCCTCGGCCTCGCTCCGCTTGTCCTCCAGGTACTCGTAGGTGTCCTCCTCCAGGTCCACCAGGGCAAAGCGGGTGAATATCTGAGATGTCACGTCCACGATGCGGCTGATCTGCTGCTTCTCGTCCTCCAGCTTCCGCTTCTGGAGCATGTTCTTCACCAGCAGATAGATCACGTACATCAAAAACGCCGCCGCCAGCTCCATCTCCAGCTGGATGCCCGCCGCCCGGGCCTGCTGGGTCATATCCCTGGTCACGGCTGACGGGAAGCTCTGCACCAGCACCCAGTCGCCGCCGTCCAGAGCGATAGCATAGGCGTTGCCCGTGCCGTTGGAGCCGTTGTAGGTGAAGCTGGCAAAATCCGTGTCGTTGCCCGCGGACAGCGTGTCCTCCAGCTTGCGCAGGTCCTCCTGGCTCAGACGGTCGCCGCTGCTGAGCATCTGCAAAATATTGCCCTCGATCAGGTCCGCGCCCGTGGAGAGGATGATGCTCCCGTCCCGCTCCAGCAGATAGGCATTGCCCTGCATATCAAAGTAATCGGAGGCCAGCACGTCCATCACCGTGCCCTCCCGCAGGATGCCGCTGAGCACGCCGATGATGTCGTCCTCATAGTAGAAGGGGGCGTAAAAGATCAGAAGCGTCTCGTTGGTGATGCGGGAATTGTGGACCACGCATCGGCCGGAGATGCCCGCCATGCCGTTGCGGAAATACTCCCGATCCGACAGGTCCGCCGTCTGCCCCTCCACCGTCAGGTCGATGCCGTCGGCGGAGATGAACTCCACATAGTCGAAGCTGGACCGCTCCACCATGTCCTGGAGCACCGCCGTGTCCACCACGGGCCCATCCAGCAGCGAGCCGTACAGATGGACCATCTGCTCCACATTGCGCAGGGACACGTTCATCAGCTCGTTGACCCGCTCCGCCTTCTGCTCGGTGGCGGCCCGGATGAAGCTGTCGTTCTGCTCCAGGATGCGGCGGTCGTTGTCCCGCACGAACTTAAAAAAGGAGAGAATGATAAAAAGGAGAAGGGCCCCGATGAACACCGCGTCCAGCAGGAGGGTCCTTCTGTCTTTTTTTGCCGATACTTTCATAGTCTACCTCGCTCGGGATCGATTTGGCCGGGCAGCGCCCGGAAAGGGATGGGGCGTCCTATCAGGACAGCACCTCCAGAAGCTGTCCGATATCGACGGGCTTGGTGATGAATCCGTCCATCCCGCTGGCCTGGGCACGGGCCCGGTCCTCGTCGGAGGAGTTGGCGGTGCAGGCGATGATCCGCACGTTCTTGGCGTCCGGGCGGTCCAGGGCCCGGATGGCCGCGGCGGCCTCAAAGCCGTCCATCTCCGGCATGAGCAGGTCCATGAGCACCACACCGTAGGTGCCCACCGGAGAGTCGGAGAAGGCCGCCAGGGCCTGTCGGCCGTCCTTGGCAAGATCGGCCTGGAACCCCTCGTCCCCCAGCAGCTCCAGCATGATCTCCCCGTTCAGGTCGTTGTCCTCCGCCACCAGCACCCGGGGCCGGGCGGCCGACGCGGGCCGCTCCTGCTCCGCAGGGGTCTCCGTAGGCGCCGCGGCGAAGGTGAACACGAAGTCGCTGCCCACGTCCTTCTGGCTGGTAAAGCTGAGATCGCCCCCCATGAGCCGGGCCAGGTGCAGGCAGATGGGAAGGCCCAGCCCCGTGCCCTGGTTGCCCTTGGAGACCGTCTCCAGCTCCTGGGCGAAGGAGTGGAACACCTTCTTTTGAAATTCCTCGCTCATGCCCCGCCCGTTGTCGGACACCTCTATCCGGGTGAACAGCATGCCGGAAGGCTGCATGTCCTGGACGGCCCGCAGGGTGACACATCCGCCGGAGGGGGTGAATTTCCGGGCGTTGTCCAAAAGGTTCAGCACCACCTGCTGGACCCGGGCCTCGTCTCCGATCACCCAGGGGCAGGTCAGGGATATCTCCGTGGTGAAGGTCAGCCCCTTCTGGGTCATGCCGCTGCGGACGATGGAGCAGACCGTGTCCAGCACCAGCGCCAGGTCCATGGGCTCCTTCGCCAGCGCTATCTCGTTGTCCTCCAGCTTGGACATATCCAGGATATCGTCCACCAGGCACAGCAGATACTTGGCCGTGGCAGAGGACTGGCGCAGATACTCCGCCAGCCGCTGCTGGTCGTCCAGCCGCTGGCCCATCAGGTAGTTCAGCCCGATCAGACCGTTGAGGGGCGTGCGTATCTCATGGCTCATGGTGGACAGAAACTCGCCCTTGGCCTTGGCGTTGGCCCGATCCTCCACAGAGAGCACCCGCTGCCGGAGCAACAGCAGCGCCAGCACCACGATCACCAGCGCCGACAGGCCCAGAGCCACCACCGCGAAGCGGTAGCGGTAGAGAAAATCGCCCAGAGTGAAGCTGTACTGGTTCTCCATGACCGCCTGAATGATATATCCGCTGACCTCGTCCTCGCTGACGGCGGCGATGGCCTTATCCAGGATATCGATGAGCAGCTGTCCATCCGCCGGGTCGGGGCCGCCTCTCTCGTCCATGGCCACCACGGCGGAAAAGCACAGCTGGTCGTTCAGTCCCAGCATGGGGATGGCCTGCAGCTCGTCATACTTGGGCCGGGCCATCCAGTATTCCACCACGAACTGGTTCTGGATCGTCAGGTCCGCCTCCCCCTTGCTGACGGCGTCGAAGCAGTCGCCGATGGAATCGTAATCCACCAGCTCGAAGTTGGGGAACATACCGTTCAGCACCGTGCGGATGGTCTGGGAGCCGGAGGATAACGCCGCGCGGAAGCTGGCGTTGCGGTCAAAGCTGAGATCCCCCCGGGCCACCACTACCTTGCGGCTGGACAGATACGGCTCGCTGATGAGGATGCCGTTGGCCTTTTTGTTGGCCTCGTTGTACTCCACGCTGGTCACCAGAGCCAGATTCTCCTGGAGCAGGTAGTCATACGTGACCGCCTCGGCGGGCAGGGGGACATACTCAAAGTCCAGCCCGCTCACCGCCGCCACCCGGTCCAGTATGTACCGGGATATCCCGGCGAGGCTGCCGTCGGCCCCGGTGAAGGACACCGGGACACGGTCCTGCACATAGCCCACCCGCAGCGTGCCGCAGGAGGCCGCGTAGGCCTGTTCCTCCTCCGTCAGGGATAGCGGCCGGGTCCCGCCGCTCTCCGCGGCGGCGCAGGGCACGGCGGCCGCGGTCAGCGCCAGCACCGCCAGCGCCAGGCATAGCGGCCGCATAAATGCTCTCATTTTCATGTGCATCGCTCTCTGCCCCCGTTCAGCAAAGGCTGTTATACTCCGTTCATAAGCCATAATTTTAATGCAAAATCTTCTCGTTGTAAAGAGGTTCCCGACCCCCAATATTCATCATTCATGCGCTGTGAGTGGTATTTCGTGCAGGAAACTTGTATTTTTCCTGCAAAAATATTATATTGTAGGGAGCGCAGACCCATTATTGAACGGAAAGTGAGGACATTGCAAATGAAGTACGAGATATTGGGCGATACCCTGCCCGTGGTGGTGTGCCACCTGGACGACGGGGAGAGCATGATCAACGAGGGCGGCTCCATGAGCTGGATGAGCCCCAACATGCATATGGAGACCTCCTCCAACGGCGGCGTGGGCAAGGCTCTGGGCCGGATGTTCGCCGGCGAGAAGATCTTCCAGAACATCTACACCGCCCAGGGCGGTACGGGCCTGATCGCCTTCGCCTCCAGCTTCCCCGGCTCCATCAAGCCCTTTGAGATCACCCCGGGCCGGGAGCTGATCTTCCAGAAGAGCGCCTTCCTGGCCGGGGAGTCCGGGGTGCAGCTGAGCGTGCACTTCAACAAGAAGCTGGGCGCGGGCCTGTTCGGCGGCGAGGGTTTCATCCTCCAGAAGGTGTCCGGCAGCGGCATCGTTTTCGCGGAATTTGACGGACACGTGGTGGAATACGACCTGCAGCCCGGCCAGCAGATATTGGTGGACACGGGCCACCTGGCGGCCATGGACGCCAGCTGCGCCATGGACATCCAGACGGTGAAGGGCGTGAAGAACGTGCTGTTCGGCGGCGAGGGGCTGTTCCTCACCACCATCACCGGGCCGGGCCACGTGTGGCTGCAGACCATGCCGCTGTCCAACGTGGCCGGGGTGCTGCGCCCCTACATGGCCACCAGCAACTGATATGGCCGTAACGAAGCTGCCCCCGGTGGACCTGGCCATGTTTTACGGGGCCAGCCGGGACTTTGCCAACGCCTTCAGTGTCCGGGTGACGCTGAAAAACCCCATCGAGCCGGAGCCCATGCGTCGGGCCCTGGACCGGGCCATGGAGCGGTATCCCTATTTCGCCGTGCGCCTGGCGGTCCGGGGGCAGGAGCTGGTGCTTGAGGACGATCCCCTGCCCGTGACCCTGGTGAAAGGCCCGGAGCCCGCCCCTCTGAACACGGCCGCGTCCAACTACCACCTGGTGGGGCTCAGCTATGAGCGGACCAGCGTGGTGTTCGGCGCCTTTCACGGCCTGACGGACGGAGCGGGGGCTTTCCCCTGGATCAAGACGGTGCTGTACTACTATCTCTGCGAGACGGAGGGGCGGCAGCTGGACCCCGCGGGCGTCCGGCTGGCCGGGGAGGATATCCCCGCCGGAGAGCTGGCGGACCCCTTCCCCGCCGGGATACCGGACACGGAGGAGCCCATGGCGCCCCGGTGGAGCGGCGCGCTGCGCATCACGGACCACACCCCGGTGGGGCCGCAGCGCTGCTGGCATATCCGCATCGGGGAGACCTCTTTCATGAAATACACCCGCACCTAGGACGGCAGCCCCGCCACCATCACCTCCGCCTTCATGGCCAAGGCCCTGCACACCCTCTTCCCCGACAGGACGGAGCCCGTGGTGTGCGGCATGGCCCACAACATCCGGGACGTGCTGGGCACGCCCCTGGCCCACCAGAGCATGGTCCGGCTGCTGGAGCTGGCCTATCCGCCCCGGCTGAAGGGCGCGGACATGGAAAAGCTGGCCATATGCAGCCGGGGCATGGTGATGCTCCAGAGCCAGCCGGAAGCGGTGTGGGACACAGTGCGCAAGCAGCTGGCGCTGGAAAAGCAGCTGCAGGGCCTGACGTTGTCGGAGAGATACGCCCTGCTGCGGCCCGTCGTCACCGGAGCCAGGACCGGCATCGGGAACCTGCCCGCCTCCGGGCCCGTCTCCTTCAAGGTCAGCTACGTGGGACGGACGGACTGGGGCAGCATGGCCAACATGATCGAGTCGGTCCACTGCTCCGTCACCACCGACGGCAGCGGCATCTGCATCGAGATCAACACCTGCAACGGATACTTCGACTACTGCTTCATGCAGGAGTTCGAGGACGACCGCTATGTGAACGCCTTCGTGGACCTGTTGGAGCAGGAGGGCATCTACTGCACCGTGAGCGGCCCCTTCCCCGTCCACGTGCCCCGGATGCGCCTGCCGGACGAGCCGGAGGCCTGAGCGGACCCATCATTCACAATAGGAGGAGCAACTGTTATGACCATCACAAAGACCCGGGACGGCGGACGCCTCGATCTGGCCCTGGAGGGCAGACTGGACACCGCCACCGCCCCCCAGCTGGAGCAGACGCTGAAGCAGGAGCTGCCCGACGTGACCGCGCTGACGCTGGACTTCGCCAAGCTGGAGTATCTGTCCTCGGCGGGGCTGCGGGTGCTGCTGGGCGCCCAGAAGGCCATGAACCGCCAGGGGACCATGACCTTGCGAAATGTGAACGAGACCATCATGGATATCTTCGAGGTCACGGGCTTCGCGGACATCCTGACCATTGAATGACGGTTCCGTGAAAGACAGTCAGAATCGAAAACGCAGACCCATCCGCCGCCAGGTGCAGCGGATGGTGCTGGTGCTGTGTGTGGCGGCGCTGGTGCTCACGGGGGTCCTGTGGGCCGGGAGCCTGCTGGCCCTGCGGGACACGGTGCTGCGGGACAGCCAGGACCTGGGCGGCTCCGCCGCCGAAGCCAGCGGCGGGGCCCTGCTGGACCAGATGGAGCAGAACCTCTACAAGGGCGTGCAGAGCGAGGCCGCCGTGGTGGACGAGAAGCTGGAGCGCTACGCCGCCCACGTGCGGGACTTCGCCTTCTATGCCCGGCGGCTCTATGAGGAGCCAGAGGCCTACGTGCCCAAGGAGGTGCTGCCCCCGGACGCGGCCAGCCAGTATACCTACACCATGCAGCTGGTGATGCGGGACGAGAAGGTGGACCAGCGCGCCGTCCGGGACGAGGTACGCCTGCTGGCCAACCTCGTGCATATGTGGCAGCCCGTGATGACCGACGACCCGGAGAACATCGCGTCCATCTATCTCTGCACCGAGAGCGGCTTCATGATCAACTACGACGAGCGCTCCGATCTGACGCCGGACTATTTCGACTACACCAACTCCGCCTGGTATGCGGCGGCCAAGGAATCCGGCGGGGTCATCTTCACGGTGCCCTACATGGACACCTTCGGCCGGGGGCTCATGCTCACCTGCGCCGCGCCCGTCTACGACGGGGACGACCGCTTCGCCGGGGTCGTGTGCATCGACATGATGGTGGAGGACCTGTGCCGCTCGGTGCTGGACATCAGCTTCGGCGAGGGTTCCTACGGATTTCTGGTGGACGGGGCGGGCTACATCATCGTCTCCCCCCAGATGGAATACGACGGCACCTTTGAAAACGTCCGGTCCCAGTCCTGCCTGGCCCATGAGGCCTCCGGCAGCATCATGAGCGGCGAAGTGGGCGTCACGCCCACCTCCGGCGGGCTGTACTACGCCTACGCCCCCATCGAGGCCGCCAACTGGACCCTGGCAGTCCATGTCCCGGCGGATATGGTCACCGCCCCGGCCGAGGACATCCGGGCCGCCATCACCGCCAGGACCGATGCCACCGCCGGGACCATGGACGAGAGCGTCCGGCGCACCGGGCTCATATCCCTGCTGGTATTCGCCCTGATCGTGGGGGCGGTGGTGCTGTTCAGCGGCGGTTTTTCCCGGCGGCTGACAAAGCCCCTGCTGGCGCTGCGTGCGGACGTGGAACACATCAGCGGCGGGGACCTGGACCACCAGGCCGCCGTGCAGCAAAACGACGAGATCGGCGATCTGGCCAAGACCTTCAACACCATGGCCGCGTCCCTGCGCCGCCACATCCAGGACCTGACCACCGTGACGGCGGAGAAGGAGCGCATCGGCGCGGAGCTGGACATCGCCCGGCACATCCAGAGCTCCATGCTGCCCTGCATCTTCCCGCCCTTCCCGGACCGGAAGGAGTTCGACATCTTCGCCTCCATGACCCCGGCCAAGGAGGTGGGCGGCGACTTCTACGACTTCTTCATGGTGGACGACGCCCATCTGGCCGTGGTCATGGCGGACGTGTCCGGCAAGGGCGTGCCGGCGGCGCTGTTCATGGTGATCGGCAAGACCCTTATCAAGGACCACACCACCCCGGGCCGGGACCTGGGGGAGGTGTTCATGGAGGTCAACCGCCTGCTGTGCGAGGGCAACGGCGAGGAGATGTTCATCACCGCCTTCGAGGGGGTGCTGGACCTGACCACCGGGCAGTTCAACTTCGTGAACGCGGGCCACGAGGCGCCCTTCATCCGCCGGGGAGACGGGGCCTACGAGCCCTACAAGATACGGCCCGGCTTCGTGCTGGCGGGCATGGAGGGGACCCGGTACAGGATGGGGACCATGATCCTCCAGCCGGGGGATCGGCTGTTTTTGTACACCGACGGCGTGACGGAGGCCACCAGCGGCGCCAACGAGCTGTATGGCGCAGCGCGGCTGGAGGCGGTGCTGAACGCCAACGCCGACGCGGCGCCCGGCGCGCTGCTCCCGGCGGTGAAGGCGGACATCGACGCTTTCGTGGGCGGGGCGCCCCAATTCGACGACATCACCATGCTCGGTCTGCAATTCAAGGAGACGACCCACAGGGAGGACCCCAACGAGATGACCGTCGACGCGCGCATCGAGAACATCCCGGCGGTGACGGATTTTGTGAACGAACATCTCGCCCGCCTGGACTGCCCGCCCAAGGCGCAGTCTCAGATCGACGTGGCCGTGGACGAGCTGTTCGGCAACATCGCCCACTACGCCTACGCCCCCGACACGGGCCAGGCCACGGTGCGGGTGGAGGCGGCGGAAAGCCCCCGGTCTGTGACCGTCACCTTCACCGACAAGGGACGACCCTACGACCCGCTGGCCGCGGAGGACCCGGACGTGACCCTCTCGGCGGAGGAACGGCAGGTGGGCGGCCTGGGCGTCTTCATGGTCAAACAGATCATGGATGAGGTAAAGTACGAATACAGGGACGGGCAGAACATTCTGACCATCCGCAAGGAGCTGTGAGGTAACATTATGCGTTTAGCAGAGGGAAAATTGGACGGGGCGTGCTGACGGCGGCCCTCATCGGCCACATCGACTCCAGCAACGCCACCCAGGCGGAACAGGAGCTGGACGGCCTGCGGCAGCAGGCCCCGGAGGCGGCGGTGGTGCTGGACCTGGAGCGGCTGACGTACATATCCAGCGCCGGGCTGCGCGTGATCCTCCGGCTGCGGAAGGCCAAGCCGGAGTTGCGCCTTATCAACGCCTCCCCGGAGGTATACGAGATACTGGAGATGACGGGCTTTACCGAAATGATCCCGGTGGAGAAGGCGTACCGCCGCCTGTCCGTGGAGGGGTGCGAGGTGATCGGCCGGGGCGCCAACGGCCAGGTGTACCGCCTGGACCCGGACACCATCATCAAGGTGTATCTGAACCCGGACAGCCTGCCGGACATCCACCGGGAGCGGGAGCTGGCCCGCCGGGCCTTCGTGCTGGGCGTGCCCACCGCTATCCCCTACGACGTGGTGAAGGTGGGCGACGGCTACGGCTCCGTGTTCGAGCTGCTCAGCGCCAAGAGCTTGGCCAAGCTCATCGCCGCTGCGCCGGAGAAGCTGGACGAGTACGTGGGCATCTATGTGGACCTGCTGAAAAAGATACACGCCACCGAGGTGCGGCCCGGGGATATGCCGGACATGAAGGCCGTGGCCCTGGGCTGGGCCAGCGACCTGCGGCAGTGGCTCCCGGCGGACCAGGGCGAAAAGCTCAGCGCTCTCATCCAGGCCGTTCCGGAGGATCACCACATGCTCCACGGGGACTATCACATCAAAAACGTCATGCTCCAGGACGGCGAGGCGCTGCTCATCGACATGGACACCCTGTGCATGGGCCACCCGGTGTTCGAGTTCGCCTCCATCTTCCTGGCCTATCTGGGCTTCGGGGAACTGGACCACTCCGTGGCGGAGTCCTTTTTGGGCGTCAGCTACGAGACCTGCCAGGCCATCTGGGAGCGGACGCTGCGGCTGTACTTCGGCACAGAGGACGCCGCCCGGCTGGACGACGTGGCCGCCAAGGCCAAGGTCATCGGCTATGCCCGGCTGCTGCGCCGGACTCTCCGCCGCCGCCGCCTGGAAACAGACGCGGGCCAGGCCGTCATCGACAACTGTAAGGCCCGTCTGGCAGAGCTTCTGCCCCGGACGGACACGCTGGTATTCTGACTGCCGGACCTCGGCAGGAAAGGAGGCCGCCGCGGCATGGCTGCGGAGCACAGAAAACGATATATCGCGGGCATCGCGGCGCTGCTGGCGGCCGCGGCGTCCATCCTGACCATTTTCTCCCTGCTCAGCCACACCGACCGGAAGATCCTGTCCCTGGCGGACAGCCTCAGCGAGCGCTTCGGCTGGCAGTATGAGCTGCTCACGGACAACGGCGTGAAGGACTACGAGCCCGTCTTTTTGGACGAGTTTGAGCTCTCCCTGCCGTCCCAGACCCAGGCCGTGCGCATCCGCCGCACCCTCACGGAGGACATCCCCGACGCGCAGCTGGAGTGGATATCCTTCCACTGCGGAGTGGAGCTGTTTTTGGATGACGCGCCGCTCCACTCCGATTTTCCCCAGGCGGCCCGGGAGGATGACGGCTTCGTGCGCCCCGGAAACGAACAGTGGGAGCAGCTGAAGCTGGGCCGCAGCCCGATCTGGCGGCACATGTACGTCAACCTCCCCGAGGACTACCTCGGTCGGGAGCTGACCGTGATCACCTATTTCCCGGAGCGGTCGGCCTCCCGGGAGCCCGTGTACCCCATTCTCTGCGATCCGGAGGCCGTCGCGGCGGACGCCGTGGTGACCTCTGTGCGGTACAACGTGACCATGACCCTCTACGCGCTGCTGGCCCTGATCCTGGCGGGGGTGTTCCTGCTGGATGTCTACAACGGCCAGGGAGACGACCGGACGCTGCTGCTGTGCCTGTACTTCCTGTTGCTGTTCCTCGACGAGACCAACATCACCTACGCCGGCTATTACAGCGTGCTGCCAGAGCATCTCGACCTGCGTTTTCTGAGCACCGTATACACCGCGCCGCTGTATCTCTATCTGGCGCTGCGGCTGCACTCCCGGTGGAAGTGGCCGCTGTGCGGCCTCATCGCGGTTTGGACGGCCTATACCGGCGTAGTGTCTTACCGGATGTTCAGCTCTGCCGTGGCCGTGAAGGTCGGGCCCGCGGCGCTGGTGGTGCTGGCGGCATTGGCCGCGGCGTACTGTGCCGAGGTGGCGCAGCGCATCCGGCGGGACCCCCGGGAGAAAAAGCGCCTGGCCCGCCACGCCCTCATCGCCGCCATCGTCGCCGCCGTCTATCTGCTGGACCGCATCCGGAGCTGGGGCAGCCTGGGCGGCTATCTCAATGGGGCCTGGACGACCCTCAGCATGGGCAACTACGATCCTCTCACCAGTCTGGTGGAGGGCGTTGTCTCCTACATCTCGGTGGTCGAGATGGTGACGGAGGTCATCCGCCGCACGATGGACAACAGGCGGACCGTGGCCGTGCTCCGGGAGCGGAGCCGCCTGACCATGGACAGCTACCAGCGAATCCTCCAGGCCCAGGAGGCCACCAACGCCGCCAAGCACGAGATGCGCCACCACATGACGGCCCTGGCGGGCCTGTTGGAGGATGGGGATATGGCCCGGGCCCGGGAGTATGTGGCCTCGGTGACAGGGGCGCTGGAGCGGCTGCCCACCGCGCGCTACAGCCCCAACATCCTGGTCAACGCCGTGGCTGGGTCCTATCTGGACCGGGCCAAGGAAGAGGGCGTGGCGGTGGAGTGCAGCCTGCAGATCCCGGCGGAGCTGGACATGGCGGACGAGGACCTGAGCGTGTTTTTGACGAACCTGCTGGAAAACGCCCTGCACGCCTGCCAGCAGATCGACCCGTCCCGGCGGCGCTTCATCCGGCTGAAAATGGCGCTGCGTGAAAATTTCCTGTTCATCGGCTGCGCCAACAGCGCGCCGGACGAACAGGAAACAGCGGAGCTCAGTATGGAAGAAAAGGCGCGCCGCCAGCACGGCTACGGCCTGGAGGCCATGCGCCAGATCGCGGAGAAATACAGCAGCATGCTGCTGGTGGAGCGGTCGGCGGGGGAGTTCTCCATCAAGAGCAACTTCAACCTGCGCTCCCCTAAAGCGACACCGTCCTGCGATCCGCGTGGTCAATGATGGCCTGCTGCACCTCGGTGTACAGTCTTTGGCTCACGGGGATCGTCTCCCCCGTGGTGACCCGGATATGGTAGCGGACGATCTCGGTGATGTAGTCCAGATTCACAAGATAGCTCCTGTGCGGGCGCACGAAAGCACGGGCGGGCAGATGCTCCTCCAGCTCCTTCAGAGTGCCTGCGCAGGATTCTTTTGTCCCGTTGACCCTGTGGATGACGATCTCCCGGGCGAACACCTCGAAAAAAGTCACCTCCGCCAGATGGACCTGCAGCTGGCCCCGGTAGGTGCTGAACCGCACGAGATAGGGGGTGTTCTTCGCCAGAAACCGCTCCAGGGCGGCGGCCAGCTTCTCCTCGGCCACAGGCTTGACCAGATAGTGCAGCGGCGCCACGTCAAAGCTGTCCGCCGCGAACTCCGGCGCGGAGGACATGAAGATCACATCGGCGTCGCAGCCCGCCTCCCGCAGGGACCCGGCCAGGGTGATGCCCCGCTCCGCCTGGGCAAAGAGCACATCCAGAAACAGCAGCTCGAACCGCTGGCCGTCCTCTATGGCCCGGCGGAGCTGGTCAGGGTCGGAGAAGACCTGCACCTGGTACGCCGCGTCCCGCTGGTCCAGCAGCTGGCACAGCTGCCCCTGAAAGGACGCGGCAAAGGACACGTCGTCGTCGCAGATGGCAATATCGTACACCCGATCTCCCTCCTCCCTGTGGAGCACCTATTATAGCAAAACAAACATGATTTTGCAATCGTCCGTCCGCGCCCGCCGCTTTTCACAGACAGCGGCCCTGAGACCTGCGGTCCCAGGGCCGTTTTTCTTTTTGCGCCGTCTCAGCAGTACTGGGCGATGGCAGCGTCGATCATGGCGGCCGCTTCGGCGATGGGCCCGTCCTCCGGGGCCATGGCCAGCAGCGGGGCCCGGACGCCCCCGGCGGCGGATGACCTCCTTCAGCAGGGCGTACATATTGCCCTTGGCCTCGCACACCTTGTAGATGATGCGGCAGCACTCGTTCTGGATGCGCCGTCCCCTCTCCATCTCTCCGACGTGATAGAGCCTGTAGATGGCGTTATACAGCTCCGGCATGGCGGCGTAGGTGCCGCCGATGCCGCCGATGGCCCCGGCGGCCAGGCCGGACAGCAACTGCTTATCCGGGCCGTTGAACACGATGGCCCCCTCGTCATGCCACATCTGGATGTCCTGCACAGGCATGGAGGAGTTTTTCACCCCGATGACCCGGGGATTTTTCGGCATCTCCCGCAGCAGGGGCACAGTGAGGGCCACCCCGCCAGCTGGGGGATGTTGTAGATGATGAAATCGGTATCCGGGGCGGCGGTGCCCCCACCGAAGGGCACTAGCAGCAGAGCGCAGACCACCCACATCACGCTGAGCACCACCACGTCCACCAACCAGCCAAAGGGCCGGAACAGCCAGTTGTCCCCATTGAATACGCTCTTGAACACGCGGCCATTTCCCTCCGGCAAAACGCCCGGGTCTGGGAAAATTATAAACCCTCCCCGCCCTTTTGTAAAAGCGGGGGAGGGCGCTTTACGATCCCGGCTCCGGCTTTTCCCGCCGCACCGTTCCGTCCTGGACGCGGTATACCACGTCGCAGTGCTCGATCGCCGACAGGCGGTGGGAGACGATGATGAGCGTCTTTTTTCTCTGCAGACGGAAGATGGACCGCAGCACAGCGGCCTCCGTCTCCAGGTCCAGGGAGGAGGTCGCCTCGTCAAACACGATCAGAGCCGGGTCCTGATACATGGCCCGGGCCAGGCCTAAGCGCTGCCGCTCGCCGCCGGAGAGCCGAATGCCGCGCTCGCCCACATATGTGTCCAGGCCTTCGGGAAGTCTCCGGACCATCTGGGCCAGATCGGCCTGCTCCAGGGCCGCCCACACGCGGCCGTCGTCCGTCTCGCCAGGCTCCTCCCCCAGGGCCACATTGCTGCGGATGGTGTCGTCCAGCAAAAACGTGTCCTGGGGCACGTAGGCCACCCTTTGCAGATAGCTCTCCGCGCACTGGTCAATGGGTATCCCGTCGATGAGCACCTCGCCCCGCTCCGGCACCAGCAGCCCCAAAAGCACGTCCAGCAGCGTGGTCTTTCCCGCGCCGGACGGGCCGATGACGCCCACCGACGTTCCCGCCGCTATCTCCATATCCACGTCCCACAGTACGGGGTCCGGCCTGCCCTCGTAGCAATAGGATACCCGCCGCAGGGCGATGCCCTCCCGGATGGCCACGTCCGTCTGGGGAGAGCGCGCCCCCGCCTCCTGGGCCGACGTCTCCTCCATCATGCGGCAGATCGCCTCCACGGAGGGCTTGGAATAGTTGATCGCCGTCAGACTGGTATTGATCCGGCTGCATGCCGGCAAAAGGCGCACCGCCGTCCACGCCAGGGCGGAGAGGCTGGGCAGATGATCCAGCAGCTGTTTCCCGGCCCGCACGAAGAAAAGGATATACAGCAGCACGGTGAGCACCATGACGCTCTCGATGAACAATGTGGGCAGCTTGGTCCAGAACTGCCGCAGATAATCGGAGCGGGCGCACTCCTCGCTGGCCTCGGCAAAGTGCCCCGCGAAATAGTCCTCATGGCGTCCGGTCTTGATGTCCTTGATGCCGCCCACGATGTGGTGCAGCCATTTCCAACGTCTGCGGTTCGCGTCCCGCTGCCGCTGGGAGGCGCTGCGTATCGGCCGCATAAGGATCACGCGGATCAACACCGTCAGGGAGGCGATCCCGGCGGTCAAACACAGCGTCATGGCCGGGTCGATCAGCATAAGACAGATGCCCATCCCCAGCACGACCAGGGCCTCCATGAATATCTGCATATATGCGTTGAGCCCATTGGTGAACTGGGTCGTATCCTGCCCCAGCAGGTTTTGCAGCTCCGCTGTGCTGTGCCGGGTAAAAAAGGGATACGGGCTGTGAACGATGCGTTGGCACAGGCGGCAAGACACCTCATGCCGGGTGATGCGGACGAACCTCGCCACCATGTAGTTTTCCCAGGCCAGATAGAACAGCTTGAAGGCATAGAGCGCGATCAGCGCTAGGAGGATCACCGTTGTCATCGACGTCTCCGAGCCTATATGCAGCGCGCCGCGCAGCCACACCATGACCGGGTTTCCCCCCACCCATGCGCTGTCCGCCAGGGCAGCGCAGACCGACACCACCATCGTCAGTCCCGCTATCTCCAGCAGGGAGGCCAGCAGCATGGCAGGGATCAGCGCCAGCATCTGGTTTCTTCGTTTGGGGCCTATGAGTGAAAAAATATCCTTCAACATCATCGTTCTTATCCTGTACGGGCAGACCTTCGCTATTGCTTACCGTCCGGCGACCGAAAGGCACCTTTCTCCGTTATCCTCTCGATCAGAGCCGCCACCCGCGCGCTGGCGTGGCCGTCCTCTATGCAGCCCTTTTCAACCAAAAATGCCTCGACCTTTTGCAGATACGCCGCCTCATCAAAGGCGTCGATATTGCTCTGCAGCTCCGCGTTATTCTGAGCCAACGGGAACGGCGTGGACGTCAGTGGATAATAGAAGCCTCTCGACGTGTCAAATTCCTGGATATCCGTGGCATACAGGAATACGGGCCGCCGGGTCAGCACAAAGTCGAAGGCGCAGCTGGAGTAGTCGGTGATAAGGCAGTCCGCCGCCGCCAGCAGCTCCTGCATGTCCATGTAGGCGGTGGCGTCGATCACATTCGGCATCGGAGGGATGATCTCCTCCACCATATCCGCTATCTGGGGATGCAGCCGCACCAGCACTGTCCATTCGCCGCCGAAGCGCCCTTGCATATGCGCCAGCAGTTCTGGATAGTTGAGTCCGAAAACCTCCCGCCGCTGCTCGATCCTGCTGCGGCCTCTCACGACTTTGTTACGGAACGTGGGGGCATATAGAAGCAACTTTTTTCCGCCCGTCCCGTAGCGCTCGTCCACTTTTTGCCGGGCATGTACCATCATCTGATCGTCAAAGAAGATATCGTTGCGGGGGTGGCCGTATAGCAGTATCTTTTCGTCTGTGACGCCCCAAAAGGCGCTCTTATAGACGTTGTTTTCAAAAGCACTGTTCGATATCCACCAGTCCGTCATCTCTGAGGCAGCGATCGCCGCCCGGAGCCATCTCTTATTTCGCGTGAACAGCGATACGTCTCCGTCGATCTTCTTGATACCCAGGGAGCCGTGACACGTCTGGATAAAAATCTGTCCGGTCCGCTTTTTCAAGCCGTTTCTCACGAAAAGCATCTTAGGATAGTTGCTGACCCAGACCTGTGCGGTGGCATATTCGTAATACGACCGCAGAGAGCCATGCCGCACAGGCCGCACCTGTGGCGGCAGTTCGCTGTGCTCCATATGCTCCCGGGAGACGAGCCAGACAAGATCATACCCATCCGCTCCCAGCTCGATCAGTTTTTGGACCACATACTTGGGATTGCAGCCGTAGCCTCTGCCCAGGTAGTTGTCGAACACGATCTTGTCGGCCTGGATAGGGCGGCGGGCAAACAAGGGATACAGTATGCGCATCGGAACGCTGAACAGCAGCGCCTTTATCCTGCCCAGCGGCCTGCGGATCGCGGGAGGCAAGTGGTCTCTCCATCTATCTTTCATGATATTACGGTCACTTCTTCAGTTGTTTTCCGCGGACAATCCCAACATTATCCGCCGTTCCACGAAGGCAGTACTGACACGCCAGAAGCGGCCTGTGCCGCCATATCAGCCGACGCAGCTGCTTCCGGTTCTCCGCAGTGCTGTTGTTGAGCAGATCGACATATTCATCCTCCCCACAGGGCACAAGCCCCAGGGCGGAGCCGTGGGAATTGCGAAAGCAGGCATACAGTTTCCCGTCCCGCAGATTATGACAGGATTCCTTGCAGGCAAAGAACTGCCGCTTCAATTCCTTTTGGTCGTGGTGATAATCCTGCGGCGCGCCGAAATCGGTCCAAACGGGATAGTAGACGTGATAGGCCACGCCCTCCCGCGTCAGCATCTCAATGAACGCACTGCGCGATCTTTCCGTCTGCGAATACCCGCTCATCAGCACAACGACCTTTTTCCTGCGCATCACGTCGATCAGCTCCGGGTCGCTGGGGATGATGGTGGCGTTTGTCACGATCTGGACAACGTCGCACTTTTCTGAGGGCACAGCCTCCAAAATGTATTTCAGGTCTGGGTCCAGAAAGGGTTCGCCGCCCAATATGTTCAGGTGGAATATCCGGTCAGACGCCTCGTCCAGCTTTCGTATGGACGCGATGACTCGATCTTTATCAAGATGGGCGGGCTCTTTGTAATACGGTATGAGATGATCGCAGCCGTCGCACCGCATGTTGCATTTGGTTGTGATGCACACGTCCACCTTGTCCACCCAGAGACGGCCCGGCAAAAGATACTTTATCCTGCTGGGTCCATATTGAAAACACCATTTCAGGCGTCTGTAGTCCTTGTAAAACCAGGACACTTTCAGCCGTTCGGCCAGTTTTGTCTGTTTCAATCTTTTAGGGATATTCATATCGATATACCTTTCCGCCGCACAGAGGTGCTCAGCCCTTCCCCGCAGGGGCCATATGGGCGATCATGCGGTCATACATCCAGAGCAATGGATCCAACTGTTGCTCTACCCCCCCGACATGCCATCCCAACGACCGCAGGCGAGAGGCGTCCAGATCCATATAGACAGGCTCGGGATAGCCGCGCTCCGCCTCATTCTCCAGCTCGAACCGCAGACCGATCCCGTTGGCAGCTGCCACCTTTCGCGCCATATCGGCGATGGAGCAATAAGTGCTCTCATCCGCGGCGTTGTAGGCCTGGCCTGGCTGCCCTTTGAGCAGCGCCGTCAGGATGGCCGTGGCTGCATCAGCCGTGTATAGATAACTGCGCTCCGTCTCGCCCGGGGTGTGCAGGACGATGTCCCGCTTCTCCCGGATACAGCGGCCAAACTCCGCGAAAATGCGGCCGTCGTCAGGGTGGACCCCCGGGCCGAAGGTCTGGGTCAGGCGGAGGATCACCGCCGGGACACCGTATTCGGCGGCATAGGCGCAGCACAGGCTCTCGCACTGCAATTTACTGACGGGATAGCTGTTCCGGATGTCAAGGGGCGAGAGAGCGCACACATCCGTCTCTGTCACCTTGTGGCCTCTGGGCGGATGGCCGTATACCTCCATACTGGAGGTAAACAGAAAACCTTCTGATCTCTTTTCCCGTGCCAGCTCCAGAATGCGAAGCGTGCCCAGCACTGCGGCGCGGATCGTCTCCGCCGGATGGCGGACGAAGGCCTCGCTGGCAGTCTGGGCTGCGGCATGTATGATAAAGTCGATCGGTCCGTCTATGACCGGAGGCTGTTCCACCGTCCCCACGGCAAAGCGCAGCGGCGCGGCGGACACGGGCAGTCCGGCGAACCGCTGCCTGGCCCGGTCCTCGTCCCGTACCAGAGCCAGGACCGTCATCCCCAGCTGCCGTTTCTCATTGGCGTACAGCAGCGCGCCCGTCAGCGTGGAGCCGATCAGGCCCGTGGCCCCGGTGATCAATATAGTCTTTTCCCGCAGCCTCTCCCACGGGATATGATCTGCCGAGCAGATGCATTCATAGTCGCTCTCAGGGATCATGGTCCGGCATTTCCTCTCCTTCATCCCTCGATATCCAACGCTGTACCCCCCCGGCTGTCACAATGGCGCAAAACACCTGAAAGTCCAGGGCTGTGGTGATCTTGATGTTCTCCATCGGCCCCCGGACCGAATGGAGCGCGTATCCGTAATACTGCATCAGGCTGGCAGAGTCGATGAACCGAAGCCGATGGTCGAGCATGGCCCTGCGGTGGGCCGCCAGGATATCCCGCAGATAAAAGCACTGGGGCGCCCGGGCCACCTGGCACCTGTCCCGTTCGATGATCCGGCACGGCCCATCCGCAGTCTCTCCGTACAGGACCGTCTCCATCTGCGGCGATACCGTGACCGCCGAGCCGTATTGCTTCACACTGCGTATACAGCGGGTGATGGTCCCGCTATCGATCAGCGGACGCACCCCGTCGTGGATCAGCGTCACAACGTCCTCCCCGCAGAGCGCCTGCACGGCCTCCAGCCCCAGCCGAATGGACTCCTGGCTGCTCACGCCCCCTGGCACCACCGCCAGCACCTTGTCCAGACGCCAGGAGACAATCATCTCATGGCAGTAGTCGAGCCACTCCCGCAGCGCCACCAGGATGATCCCGTCGATTTCCTCATGACGCTGGAACGGCTCCAGCGTATAGACCAAAACTGGTTTGCCCTCTACGGTGAGAAATTGCTTGGGGACGGTGTTGTCCCCCATCCGCTCGCCGGTCCCTCCGGCAAAAATGATCGCTATATTTTCCATGCTCTCTATGCCCGGCTCTATGGCCGTCCTCTACGACTTGGCCAGTCGGCCTTCGATATGGGCCATGACCCGTTGGCAAGCCTGCTCTGTGGCTGTTCCCGTCTCATAGGACCCGTAGGTCCGCAGATGTTCTCTGGCCCTCTCTGCGCAGGCCCTCTCATCCAACGTCCGGATCGCGTCCAGTAGCTCACTGTCGCTCCGGCAGGAGATGCCGGGCCACTGCTCCACCGATATGCAGATGCCCCGCTCCCGCTCATAGGCCTCCAGATCATTTTGATACAGCAGACAAGGCCGCCCCAGCAGCGCGAAGTCCCACATGCTGGAGGAGTAATCCGTGATGAGCATGTCCGCCGCGCACAGCAGCTCCTGCATATCCGGCCAGTCGGACACGTCCATCACCTCTTCCGGAGAGCTGTCAATCATCACGCATCTATGATGCGCCCGTTTCAGGATCGTGACCGTCTCCCCGAACCGCTCCCGCAGCCCATCCAGCGCCTGCCCGTAGGGGAAACGGTAATCGATCTTGTAGCCTCGATCGGTCGCACCTCGGAACGTCGGCGCATAGAGGACAACATATCCTTTGAGGCCCAGCGCCTGCCGCACCTTTTGGGAGGCCCGGGTGATCTGCTCGGCGGAAAAGAAAATGTCGTTCCGGGGCATGCCGCTGTTCAGGACCTCTCCCCGATAGCCCATGTCCTGCCGCAGCGCGAAATGGGTGAAGTACTCGGAGCTGGTCAGGTACAGGTCTGTCTTTTGCTCATTTTTGTGCTGCGAGCGGCACTCTGCCTCACTGCGCTCAAATATCTCCGGCCCGATCCGCTTGTAGGCGCCGCCGCCATGCCAAGTATTCAGGAAAAACTGCCCTCTCCTCTTGGGCGTGATCCTGGTGAAGCCTATATTTGTGATGACTACAGCGGCGGTCAGCGCATGATAGAACCAACGGGGCGAATAGTACCGGACCGCCTTGATGCCGGGCACGTCCCGATACTTCTTTGGATCTTTGAATCCCCATACAAACTCCAGCGCCTGCCCGCCGTGCGCCGCAAGGTACTCATTCATACGCCTGGGATTGTCGGAATACTGATCGCCGCCAAAAGAACAGAACAATATCCGTCGGTCATTTATCGGCAGAAAATAAAAAAGTTTCAGACAGCACTGCACACACACGATGATCATGCGCTTTGCCGCCCGTCCCACGCGGGTACCAAAGAATCTCATATTATCGTTTTCCTATGTATCCTGATCCAGGTCCTGTTTTGCACATCTTCACGCAGAGGACGACCGAAGCCATCCTCTTTCGCTGGAGGGGATATATCTGTCCTCCCCATTTCGACTGTCGTTCATGTTCGACTGGCGGCGTCTTCATACCAGGCATTGGTATTGACGATAAACTCTCCGTCCGTCCGCTGCACCTGATAGAAAAACGGGTTGGCCGCCGACCAGGCCGGGTCTGCCTCCGCCCTTTTCTCATAGGCCGCGTAAGCCGCGATATAGCCCTGATGGAGGACATCCTCCGCATCCAGCCGCGCCTGCACGGCACGATCGAAAGAAGTATAGTGGCCAAGGTCATAATGCTTTCCCTGGAAGGTGATGGACGCCCGGTATTTGCCATCGGGCAGCTGAAAAAGGCCCCGGAAACCGGACTTGTTCCTGCCTGTGTCCACACAGGAGCGCCGGAGGACCTCCAGACAAGTATCGTCCTGATAGTGCAGATGGTCATGCATCTTCCCGCTCTGCGCCCGGTTCCAGCAGCCGCAGCTCTGGGTCAGGCCCCGCAGAAGGCTCCCCGTGTGGACGTCCAGCTCTTTCCCGCAGTCACAGCGGCAGTGCCAATAGCTGCTTTTCACGCGGTCCGCCCTGCTGACATGGTATAACACCGTCAGCCTGCCGAACCGCCGCCCCGTCAGATCGTGTCTGTTGTACGCAGCACCGTGTCTTTTGCATCCGCAGCTTTGGGCGTGGCCGCTTTTGAGAGCATTTGCCCGCACGACCACCTCGCTACCGCAGCTGCATCTACACCGCCAACGCACCTTGCCGTTTTTATCGTTTTCTGCGCGGTGCAAAACGGTCAACATCCCAAAGCGCCGACCAGTCAGGTCCTCCGCCTGCCCTTTGGAGGCGTATTGTTTCGGCACGCAGCCACAGCTTGTCGCGTTGCCGCTCTCCAGCTGTCTGCGGGTCGCCAGCGTCTCGCCGCCACAGTCACATTGACAGCGCCAACGGATGACGCCGCCTGTCCGTAGCCCGGAATCCTCCAGCACTGTCAGCATCCCGAAGCGCTGGCCGACCAGATCAGCATTCATCATGTCCACTATCTCTCACTATTCATTGGCTACCATACCGTCCTCCCCGGACGATGTTCGGGAACTAAAGTAGAGATTAGGAACCAATTTGCTATTGTGTTTTTATCGACCATTTGCTATAATTTCGTCATTATTTAGTGCGATCACAAGGTTTCTTCTATGTGATCTCGGCCGGGGACAAAGTTCTACTTTTTCCCCCATTACCATCTTTTGATGCCCATTTCAGGAACGTCTTGTGCGCCACGCCAAGACGTTCCGCCGCTTTTCTGGCCGTAAGCAGCCCCTGTTCCCAGTCGCGGCAGACCGCTTCATACGCCGCCGGACGCTCCATGGGCCGCCGTCCGAACCGGACGCCCCGGGCTTTCGCCGCGGCGATCCCCTCGGCCTGTCGCTGCCGGATGAACTCCCGTTCTGTCTGGGCCACATAGCTCAAAAGCTGCAGCACGATGTCCGCGATGAGCGTCCCCGTCAGATCGCGGCCCCGCCTCGTATCCAGCAGCGGCATGTCCAGCACCACGATCTCCACGCGCTTGTTCTTGGTCAGAAGCCGCCACTGCTCCAATATCTCCTCATAATTGCGGCCCAGTCGGTCAATGCTCTTGATGACCAGGGTGTCGTCCGGCTTCAGCCTTCGGATGAGGCGGCGATAGGCGGGCCGATCAAAGTCCTTGCCGGACTGCTTATCCATAAAAATGTTCTCGTCGGCCACGCCATACTCATGCATCGCGATCTGCTGGCGATCCGTATTCTGGTCCCTGCTGGAAACACGAACATACCATATAATCCGCTCATATCGTTCCCTCCAAATCCATGATATCGATTAGTTTAGAAGAAACCTTGATCGCACTAAACCTTTTTTCTTTGCTTTTAAAAACTTTGCCATTCTGCTCCTTGTTCGGTACTTTGACCGATAAGGAGCATTTTTGCGCGGGTACCCTCTCCTCTGTATGGGCAATATTGCCTATAACACTATACACCCACTATAGGCAATAATGGAGACATCACAAGCGGGAAGGGCTGGGGGCTATGATCTCTTACGCACCTCTTTGGGAGACGATGGAAAAATGCGGCGCGACCACCTACACGCTGCAGGTCAAAGGCGGCATCAGCAGCTCTACCATCCGCCGATTGAAGGCGGGGGAATCTGTGTCCACCAACACCCTGGAAGCCCTGTGTCAGACGTTAAACTGCCCACTGTCTGGCGTCGTGGCGTATTCACCGGATGACAGGACGAATAGATAAAAACCACCCGCGAACTTCCGCAGCTTGGTGTTGATCCCGGCACGCCGCTCTGCTGCCTGTTCTAACCCAGCGCTCCCGTTGCATACACTGTGGCAAGGTAAGGCAACGGGAGTGATGTGTTTGCGAGAGGACATCGAACAGCGGGCACGGGACTTAGCCCTCTACATCGTGGAGAACAACGCCACCGTTCGGGACGCCGCCCAGCATTTTCGTATCAGTAAGTCCACAGTGCACAAGGACCTGACGGAGCGGCTGCGGCGGGTGGATCGGCCGCTGTACACCCAGGCCAGGGCCGTGCTGGAACTGAACAAGGCAGAGCGGCATCTGCGGGGCGGCGAGGCCACCCGTCGGAAATACAAAGGCGGATGAAGACGACCGGGCGCGGCAGCGCCCGGTTTTCCTTGACAGGAGCGGCGGCAGATGATAAGTTATTCCCAGTGCAAAGGAGAGCTTATCATGGACGAGATATACGCGTCTCTCGGCCTCAGCCGGGAGGTATATGGATACGGCCAGTCGGTGCTGGCGGGGCTGCGGGAGCGGTTCGACGCCATCGACGAGACGGCGGAGTATAACCAGGCTAAGGTGCTGCTGGCCATGCAGAAAAATCAGGTCAGCGGAGCCTGCTTTTCCACCAGCACGGGCTACGGCTACAACGACCTGGGCCGGGAGACCCTGGAGGCGGTGTACGCCGCCTGCTTCCACACCGAAGCAGCGCTGGTCCGGCCCCAGATCACCTGCGGCACCCACGCCCTGGCCTTGGCGCTGAGCGCCAATCTCCGCCCGGGGGACGAGCTCCTCTCCCCCGTGGGCGCACCCTATGACACCCTGGAGGAGGTCATCGGCATCCGCCCCTCCCCCGGCTCTCTGGCAGAGTACGGCGTCACCTATCGCCAGGCGGACCTGAAACCCGACAGCACCTTTGACTACGACGCCATCCGCGCCGCCATCGGACCGAAGACGAAGCTCATCACCATCCAGCGCTCCAAGGGCTACGCCACCCGCCCCAGCTTCTCCGTGGAGCAGATCGGCGCGCTCATCGCCTTTTGCAAGAGCGTGAAGCCGGACGTTCTGTGCATGGTGGACAACTGCTACGGCGAGTTCGTGGAGCGCACCGAGCCCTCGGACGTGGGGGCGGATATGATCGTGGGCTCGCTCATCAAAAACCCCGGCGGGGGCCTGGCCGCCGCGGGAGGCTATATCTGCGGCACTGCGGCCTGTGTGGAAGCCTGCGCCCGGCGGCTCACCGCCCCGGGCCTCGGCAAGGAGGTGGGCGCCAATCTGGGCCAGCTCCCGGCCATGTACCAGGGCTTTTTCCTGGCCCCCACGGTGACGGCCGGGGCGCTGAAGGGCGCCATCTTCGCCGCCAACGTGTACGAAAAGCTGGGCTTTGCCTGTGTGCCCAACGCCACAGAGCCCCGGCACGACATCATCCAGGCGGTGACCCTGGGCTCGGCGGAGCGGATGGAGGCCTTCTGTCTGGGCATCCAGGCCGCCGCTCCGGTGGACAGCCACGTGACCCCGGTGCCCTGGCCCATGCCGGGCTATGACAGCGACGTGATCATGGCGGCGGGCGCTTTCGTGCAGGGCTCCTCCATCGAGCTCTCCGCCGACGGCCCCATCCGGCCGCCCTACGCCGTCTATTTCCAGGGCGGGCTCACCTGGTACCACGCCAAGACGGGCATCCTGATGAGCCTGCAAAAACTATACGAAAGAGGTCTGGTGGACCTGAAGGGGATATAAGATATGGGTTGGTTCTGGCTTTCCGTCGTCGCGCTGCTGTGCTGGAGCGGCTCCGATCTGTTTTCCAAGATCGGCTGCCGCGACCAGTCGGACAAGACCGCCCACCTGAAAATGGTGGTGGCGGTTGGCGTGGTCATGGGCATTCACGCCGCCGTGGAGGTGTTCGTCCAGGGCGTGGCCATCGACATGTACACCATATTGGTGTATCTGCCCGTGAGCCTGCTGTACATCCTCTCCATGACCCTGGGCTACCTGGGGCTGCGGTACATAGAGCTTTCCGTCTCCAGCCCCATCTGCAACTCCTCCGGGGCACTGGTGGCCATCATCACCCTGGCCACGGCGGGGCTGGGCTCCATCTCCGGGCTCCAGCTTGGTGCCACGGCGCTGGTGTGCGTGGGCGTGGTGGGCCTGGGCTTCGTGGACATGCACGAGGACGACGAGGCCCGGGCCGCCCGGCAGAGCATCTCCAATTATAAATACGCCAAGAGCTTCATCGCCATATTGCTGCCCGTGCTCTACTGCGTGCTGGACGCGGCGGGCACCTTTGCCGACAGCCTGGTGCTGGAGACACTGGACGAGGACAGCGCCAACGTGGCCTATGAGCTCACCTTCCTGGCCGCGGCGGCGGTGTGCTTTGTCGTCCTGATGATAAAGCACGAGCGGTTCACCCTGCGCCAGGAGACCCCCAAGTATGTGGGCGCCTGCTTCGAGACCGCGGGCCAGCTGGCCTACATCTACGCTCTGGCCGACTCCGAGCACGTGGCCATGTCCGCCCCCATCATCTCCGGCTACTGCCTGGCCTCGGTGATCTGGAGCCGCCTGTTTTTGAAGGAAAAACTCAGCTGGAAGCACTACTTGATGATCGCCCTGGCGGTGATCGGCATCGTGCTGCTGGGCCTTTCCGACGGCCTGACAGGCGACGTGTGAGGTCACGAAAACGACATGGGAGACGCTCTGCCGGAAAGCGTCTCCTTTTTTCGCCCTGCGGGACCCGCTTGCGCGGTATATCGGAATCTGATTACGCCTGATAAGCTCTCGATCTGCGGTAGAACAAGCAAAAGTCAACCGTCGGTTCGTGTTCCTCTGCGGCTATTTCTGCTATGCTCAGGCCATGAAAGGAGGTGCCCGATGTGGACCAGATCAAAATCGGAAGATTCATAGCGATGTGCAGAAAAGAACAGGGTATGACCCAGGCAGTCCTTGCCGAGAAACTCGGCATCAGCGACCGGGCTGTATCAAAGTGGGAGACGGGAAGATCCATGCCCGATTCGGGGATCATGCTGGAGCTGTGCGATCTTCTGAAAATCAATGTCAACGAACTCCTGTCGGGCGAAAAGATCATGGCAGAATCCTATGACAAACGGGCAGAGGAAAATCTACTGGCTATGAAGCGCCAGATCGAGGAAAAGAACCGGCAGATGCTGAGGATGGAATACTGGATCATCATTCCGGCTGTCCTTGCCGGGCTGGTCATGGTGTTTGTGGCGTCGTTTGTGGCAATGCCCGCGTGGTTAAGGGGCTTGCTGATCGCGTTTGCTCTCGCGATGATCTTCATAGTCGCTTTTATCGCGGTGGGCATTGAGCAGAAGGCCGGATACTACGAGTGTCAAAAATGCGGCCACAGATATGTAC
>CANROZ010000002.1 GCA_947632365.1 uncultured Oscillospiraceae bacterium | reverse complement strand
GCTGGGCGAAGATGTCCAGGATGAGCCCGGTCCGGTCCAGCACCCGCACCCCCAGCTCCTCCTCCAGCACCCGGGCCTGGGAGGGGGTCAGGTCGTTATCGAACAGGGCCAGGTCGCACTGTTCGTTCTCGATGAGCTGCTTTAGCTCCCGGACCTTGCCCAGGCCCAGAAAGCTGTGGGGGTCCGGTTTGTCCCGGGTCTGTAGAAGGGTACACACGGGCTCGGCCCCGGCGGTCTCCGCCAGGCGCCACAGCTCGTCCATGCTCACCTCGTCGCTGCGCTCCGCCGGGTCCATGGCGGCGGCGGAAAGCCCCGCCAGCGCGGCCCGTTCTTTTTTTACCGTCGTGTCCTGTATGGCTGTTCTCCTTTGTCAGAGCATTTTCTTCTTCTTGAAATAGACGATCTCCGCCGCAACGACTACCACTGCCACGGCGATGACTACCGGGTACCCATACCGCCAGCGCAGCTCCGGCATATCGGCGAAATTCATGCCGTACCACCCGGTGAGCAGCGTCAGGGGCAGAAAGAGGGTGGTGACCACGGTAAGGATGCTCATGGTGCGGTTTTGCTTGGCATCCTGCTTGGTCTGGTATATGTCCCGCAGCTGAGCGGCATATTCCCGCAGCAGGCCTACGTACTGCTGCAGACGGCCCATGTGGCCGACATAATTCTCCCAGGGGGCGGCGTTGTGTACCGGACCGCCGTCCGCCGCCGCAGCCATCAGCTCGCCCAGGGAGCTCATCTGCTCGTAGTGGGCGTTCAGCTCGGAAAGCCGCTTCCGGCAGCGCATCAGCGCCTCGAACACCTGTACCGGGGCGTCAGCCAGCACGGCCTGCTCCAGCTGGTCCATCCGTTCCTCGATGTGCTGCAGGTAGAGCACATCGTCCTCCGCTGTCAGCTCCAGAAACAGCAGCAGCGCCCGATCGGGGGTCGTGTTCTCCCCCAGACGGTCCCGGAGCTGTCCGGACAGGGCTTTGAGAGTTCCTGTGTTTTCGATGAGGGTGAGCCGCTCCCGCTCCAGATAGAATCCCAGAGCCAAATGTGTGTCCTCTTCGCCGCCCTTGGGCGGGATGCGCAGTACCCCCTGGATGCCCTGGGCGTAGGCCTCCGCCTTGCTGTAGCGGATGGAGCCCAGGCTGTGGAGCATCTGCTTCTGGTGGAAATACGCCGTCTCATGCCGGAACTCCTCCGCCGTCAGGATGCGCAGGCAGGGCCCGTCTCCCGACCCGGCCTCCCTGGGGGAGAGCCCCTCCGTGCCGCCTATCTGAAACTCCAGCATACGCAGGCCTCCTTGCTATTTGACGACCACATTTTTCCTGCCCAGCAGTTCGGTGAGCTCCGCCACCAGGGCGTCATGGAGGACGCATCGGGCGCCCAGGCGCTTTTTCGTATCCTCAAAATAGACCACCAGCGGGTCGGTGCCCGGGAACATGGTCAGCAGCAGCTCGATCCGGTGCAGAATGGGGTCCTGTCGGGAGGGGAGGCGGACCCAGAGGGTCCTCCGTCCGGCGGGAGCGGCGGGGACGGCTGCCCCCTCCGGGGCCCGGCGCCCGGCGTAGCCGCCGTCCCGGGCGGCGTTTCGGATGGCGGCGATGGCGCTGTCCGTCAGCCCCTCCAGGGGGTAAGCTGCGTCCAGCATCAGCTGAGGGTCCTTGTCCTCCCGCACGTCGATCCGCCCGGTGCAGCATACCACCGCGTTCTCCGCCAGATACTGTCCGCCCTGGTCCAGCGCCCGCTGGAAGGCGATCAGCTCTATGGACCCGGTGCTGTCCTCCAGGGTGATATAGCTCATGAGGGAGTTATTTTTCGTGGTCCGGGTCCGGGCGGCGGACACCACCCCCGCCAGGATGACATACTGTCCGTCCCGGTACTGGTGGGGCTGCTCCTCGTTTTTCAGATCGTCCATCAGCGGCCCGATGGATACGGCCCCCAGCCGGATCGCCGTGTCCCGATAGCCGTCCATGGGGTGTCCGGTGAGGTACAGCCCCGTGACGGCCTTTTCCATGTCCATCTTCTCCGCAGCGGAAAATTCCTCCACGTCCGGCAGCTCCAGGGTGGTGGCGTTCTCGCCTCCGTCGTCCATGGAGAACAGGTCCAGCTGCCCGGCCAGATTCTTCCGGCCGGAGGCGTTGACCCCCTCCAACACCCGGTCCAGCACCTGGAGCAGGGCCCGGCGCTTATAGCCCATGGAGTCGAAGGCCCCCGCCCGGATCAGGCTCTCCACGGGCTTGCGGTTCAGCTCCTTGCCGTACATCCGGCGGCAGAACTCGTCAAAGGCCGTGAAGGGGCCGGAGGCGGCCCGCTCGGCCATGAGCTGCTCTACGAAGCTCCGGCCCACGCCCTTCACCGCCGCCAGACCGAAGCGGATGTTGCCGCCCACCACGGTGAAATCCGCGTCGGACTCGTTCACGTCCGGGGGCAGCAGCTCGATGCCCATGGCCTTGCACTCGGCGATGTACTCGGCCACCTTGCCGGACCAGTCCAGCACGCTGGTCAGCAGCGCCGCCATATACTCCCGGGGCCAGTGGCGCTTCATCCAGGCGGTGCGGTAGGCCACCACGGCGTAGCACACCGCGTGGGCCTTGTTGAAGGCGTAGGAGGCGAAGTCCAGTATCTCGTCATAGATGCTGTTGGCGATGGCCTCGCTGACGCCGTTTTTCAGGCACCCGGGGATACTGCGCGCCTCGTCGCCGTAGACGAAGGCCTTCCGCTCGGCGTCGATGACCGCGTGTTTTTTCTTCGACATGGCCCGGCGGATCATGTCCGCCTGGCCCAGGGAGAAGCCTGCCAGGCGCTGGAAGATGCTGATGACCTGCTCCTGGTAGACGATGCAGCCGTAAGTCACGTCCAGGATGGGCCGCAGCAGCTCATGCTTGTAGGTGACCCGCTCCGGATGGGCGGCGCACTCCAGGAACCGGGGGATGGACTCCATAGGTCCGGGGCGGTACAGGGCGATGACGGCGGTGATATCCTCGATGGACCGGGGCCGCAGGCCCACGCACACCCCGGTCATGCCCGCGGACTCCAGCTGGAACACGCCGCTGGTCTTGCCCTCGGAGAGCATCTGGAAGGTGTCCGGATCGTCCTCCGGTATCTCGTCTACCCGGAAATCCGGCTGGACACGGCGCACCAGGGTCTCCGCGTCCTTCAGCACCGTCAGGTTCCGCAGGCCCAGAAAGTCCATCTTCAGAAGGCCCAGCTGCTCCAGCGTCACCATGTCGAACTGACAGACGATGGCGTCGTCGTTGCGGGACAGGGGCACGTAATCGGTGAGGGGGTCGGCGGTGATGACCACGCCGGCGGCGTGGGTGGAGGCGTTGCGGGGCATGCCCTCCAGGGCCCGGGCGGTATCCACCAGGTCCCGGACCTTGTCGTCGGAGCCGTACATATCCCGCAGGGGGCGGGACAGCTGCAGCGCCTTCTCCAAGGTGATCTTGGGGTCCTGGGGTATCTGCTTGGCCACGGCGTCCGTCTCCCCGTAGACCATGCCCAGCACCCGGCCCACGTCCCGGATGGAGGCACGGGCGGCCATGGTGCCGAAGGTGACGATCTGGGCCACGTGGTCCGCGCCGTATTTCTCCGTCACATAGTCGATGACCTCGCCCCGGCGGCGGACGCAGAAATCCATGTCGATATCCGGCATGGTGACCCGCTCCGGGTTCAGGAACCGCTCGAAGAAGAGCTTGTATTTGATGGGGTCCACGTCGGTGATGCGCAGGGTGTAGCTGACGATGGAACCGGCGCCGGAGCCCCGCCCCGGCCCCACCGGGATATCGTGGCTCTTGGCGAAGGAGATGAAGTCCCAGACGATGAGGAAATAGTCCACGAACCCCATCTGCCGTATCACGCCCAGCTCGTAGTCCAGACGGTCGGACAGCTCTTTTCCGTAGCCGGGGTAGCGCTGGGCCAGCCCCGTGTAGCAGAGCTTTTGCAGGTAGGCGAAGCTGTCCGTCTCCCCCGGGGGCAGCTGGAACCGGGGCAGGTGGTAGTGGCCGAAGGAAAAATCGAACTGGCACATGTCCGCGATCTTCACCGTGTTGTCGTATGCCTCCGGGAAGTCGGGGAACAGCGCGCGCATCTCCTCCTCGGATTTGAGGTAAAGCTCCGAGCTTTCAAATTTCATCCGGTCCGGATCGTCCACGGTCTTGCCTGTCTGCACGCACATGAGGATATCCTGTACCCGGGCGTCCTCTTTCCGCAGATAGTGGGCGTCGTTGGTGACGGCCAGAGGGATGCCCGTCTCGTTGTGGATGCGGATCAGCCCCTGGGCGGCCCGGCGCTCATCGGGGATGCCGTGGTCCTGCAGCTCCAGGTAGAAATTCCCCCGGCCGAACAGCGCGTCCAGTTCCAGGGCCCGGGCCTTGGCGGCCTCATACTGGCCCTGGACCAGCTTTTGGGGGATATCTCCGGCCAGGCAGGCGGACAGACAAACCAGCCCCTCGGCGTGCTGATGCAGCAGCGGCCAGTCGATACGGGGGCGGATGTAGAACCCGTTGACGAACCCCTCGCTGACCAGGCGGCACAGGTTGTGATAGCCCGTCTCGTTCCTGCACAGCAGGATCAGATGGGAGTAATTGTTGTCCTGACCGTATACCTTGTCGGTCCGGTCCCGGGGGGCCACATAGACCTCGCAGCCGATGACGGGCTTGATCCCCGCGTCCTGGCAGGCCCGATAGAACTCCACTACCCCGTACATCACCCCGTGGTCGGTGATGGCCAGGGCGGTCTGGCCCAGCTCTTTGGCGCGCACGGCCATATCCCGGATGCGGCAGGCGCCGTCCAGGAGGCTGTATTCGCTGTGGACATGGAGGTGGACAAAGGCCATAGGGCGCTCCTTACTTCAAATTCCGGCTGAGCTCCGTCAATTTGCGCAGACGGTGATTCATGCAGCTTTTCGTCACGGGGGGATAGGCCAGCTGGGCCAGATCGGACAGGGAACAGGAGGGGTTGGCGATGCGCAGCAGCGCCGTCTGCTGCAATACGGGGGGCAGGGAATCCAGCCCGGCGGCGGCCTCGATGGCGCGGATGGCGTCCAGCTGCTCGGCGGCGGCGTCGGTGATCTTGTCGGCGTTGGCCATATCGCAGTTGGTGATGCGGTTCATAGCGTTGGCCATGTGCTTTTCCACCTTGGCCTGCATCACCCCCATGGCGGACAGGGGCGCGCCCAGGGTGGTGAGCATATCCTCGATGGCGCCGCTCTTCTTGAAATAGGTGATCCAGTTGCGGCCCCGGGCGGCGTCCTTGGGCTCGAAGCCCATCTCCAGCAGCAGGGCGTGGACCTCCCGGCAGACGCTCTCGTGCCCGGTGGCAAATTCCATGTGGTAGCCCCGGGCAGGGTCGGTGACGCTGCCCCCTGCCAAAAACGCCCCCCGCAGAAAGGCGGTCCGGTCGCAGTCCGACTCCACCACCGCCAAGTTGATGTGGTGGGCCAGGGCTCGGTCCGGGTCGTAGCCGAAGGCGGAAAAGACGGCGCGGAGCTTGTCCCGGTCCGCGATGACGAAGGAGCGCTTGCCGGGACCGCCTGGGGGGAGCACGTCAAAATCCAGGGAAAAGGCCCGGCGGAACAGCTTGGGCAGCCGGGCGGCGAAGGCGTCGTTCTCCGTCATGACGCGTATCTGCCGGGTGGAGAAATCGTTTGCGTACAGCAGCACACCGTAGGCCTCCGCCAGGGCGCAGCATTTTTTCGCGATGCCGTCCCGGCAGAGCTCGGTCTTCACATCCGATGAAAAGCTCATAGCGCCTCCCCGTCTCCGGTCAGGACGATATGTCCCGGTGGGTGACCGTCACCAGATGGCCCTGCTCCTCCAGGGCCTGGCCCAGGGCCTGGGCGACAGCTACGCTCCGGTGATGGCCCCCGGTGCAGCCCACCGCCACCGTCAGCTCCCGGCGGTCCGACTCGTACAGCGGCAGCAGAAATCCCAGCAGGTCCCGCAGCTTTTCCAACAGGGCCTGGGCGTTCTCGCTGCGGAAGATATAGTCCGCCACCGGGGCGTCCAGCCCGGTGAGATGCTGTAGGTCCGGCTCGTAAAAGGGGTTGGGCAGGCACCGCACGTCCAGCACCAGGTCCGCCTCCGGCGGCAGGCCCTTTTTGTAGCCGAAGGAGAGGATGTTCACGGAAAAATACCGATCCTCCGGGTGCAGGTACTGACAGATCGTGGCCTTCAGCTTGTTCAGCGGCTCGGCGTCCGTCTGGATGATGAAGTCCGCCCGCTCCCGCAGAGGGGCGAGGAAGGCGATCTCCTTTTCGATGGTCTGGCGCAGGGAGCGGCCCCGCTGGGTCATGGGATGGGGCCGACGGGTCTCCTTATAGCGGCGCAGCAGCGTGGCCACGTCCGCCTCCAGGTAGAGGATGCGCACCTGGCAGTCCAGGGCCTCCAGCTCTTGCAGCGCGGCGTCCAGCTCCTCGAAGGAGGCCACGCTGCGCACGTCCATCACCAGCGCCACACGCTCATAGCGGCCCCGGGTGGCCAGACACAGCGCCGCAAAACGGCCCAGCAGCGCCACAGGCAGATTGTCCACGCAGTAATAGCCCAGGTCCTCGCAGATGTCCGCGGCCCTGGTCTTGCCCGCGCCGGAAAGGCCCGTGATGATGAGAAACTCCATGATTACCTCCCCAGGACCAGCACCTCCGGCTCCAGCTCTATGCCGGACCGTGCCAGAACGGTCTTTTGTATATGTTCCATCAGACGCAGGATGTCCGCCGCGGTGGCGCCTCCGGCGTTCACCACGAACCCCGCGTGCTTTTCCGATACCTGCGCCCCGCCGACGGCATAGCCCCGCAGTCCGGCCTCGTCGATGAGGGCGGCGGCATAGCCCCCCGCGGGCCGCTTGAAGGTGCTGCCCGCCGAGGGCAGCTCCAGCGGCTGGCTGGCCCGGCGGCGGGCGGCCAGCTCCCGCATCCGGGCCCGGATGGCCTCCGGGTCCCCGGGGGTCAGGGCGAATGTGGTGCGCAGGATGACGGTCTCCCGGCCGGAAAAAAGGCTGTGCCGATAGGAAAAGTCATGCTCGTTCCCCAGGGCGGTGCGGACGGTCAGGTCCTCGTCCATATACTCGGTGCAGCGCACCACGTCCTTCAGCTCGCCGCCGTAAGCGCCGGCGTTCATCACCACGCCGCCCCCCACGGAGCCGGGGATGCCGTAGGCAAATTCCAGCCCGGCAAGGCCCGCCTCCGCGGCGGCCGTGGCCGCCGCCGCCAGCGTGGCGCCGCAGTCGGCCGTCAGGGCACAGCCGGATACGGACACCTGGCCCGCACCGGGGCAGGTGACCACCACGAACCGCTCTAGCCCCTCGTCCGGGGGCAGGATGTTGGTGCCGTTGCCGATGATCAGGGGCTTCACCCCCGCCTGCCGCAGGAGGGTGAGCAGCGCCCGGAGCTGGTCTGCGGAACCCGGCAGGGCCATGGCCGCCGCCGGGCCGCCCACCCGGAAGGAACAGTGCTCCGCCATGGGCTCGTTCTGACGCACGTCCAGCCCCGGCAGCGCCGCTTTTATTTCACGTATTAGAGAAGAATAATCCATAGGACCTCGCAGAGTTCGCCGCCGCAGCGGCGAAGAAAGTGGGATCGTTTTTTCCGAGGACATGTACGTCGGAAAAAACTCTTTGCGGCTCACGAAGTGTGCGAGCGCAGCGAGTGCGCGTATGTGAGCCGAAGCCTTCTCGATCGAATGCAAGCATTCGATCGACTATAATTCCAGACCCATATCCACGCTCTCGTCCACCCGGCGGGCCAGGTCCTCCGCGGCGTTGTAGCCGGTCTTTTTCTGGCGGTTGGTCAGCGCGGCCAGCTCCAGGATGACGGCCAGGTTCCGCCCGGGGCGCACAGGGATGGTCACCAGGGGTATCTTCACCCCCAGGTATTCCGTGGTCTTGGTGTCCAGACCCAGGCGGTCGTAGCGCTTGCCGTCGTCCCACAGCTCCATCTCCACCACCAGGTCGATGGTGGTGGAGGACTTGACCGCGCCGATGCCGAATACGCTGGGCACGTTGATGACGCCGATGCCCCGCAGCTCCATGAAGTGCTGGATGAGGGCGGGGGAGCGGCCCTCCAGCTGGAAACTGGAGGTGCGCAGTATCTCCACCGCGTCGTCGGCGATGAGGCGGTGGCCCTGCTTCAAAAGGCCCAGGGCGGTCTCCGATTTGCCCACGCCGCTGTCGCCGATGATGAGCATGCCCTCGCCGTAGACCTCCATGAGCACCCCGTGGATGGTCTCCCGGGGGGCCATGTGGTAGCGCAGGGTGCTGATGAGCCGGGCGTAGAACTCGGAGGTGTCCATCTCCGTGGTGAGCAGGGTGATCTCGTACCGCTTGGCCATCTCCAGGCACTCGGGCAGCACGGGCTCGTCGTGGGCGATGATGACCGCGGGCACGCCCTGGCTCATCACCGCCTGGAACCCGGCCAGCCGCCGCTCCCGGTCCTGCTCCTCCATCATGGTGGTCTCGCTCTTGCCGATGACCTGGATGCGGGAGGCGTCAAAGTGCTTCAGGTATCCCATGAGCTGGATACCGGGGCGGTTCAGGTCCGCGGAGGTGATGCGTATCCTGTCATACTCCGGCGCGGCGTAGACCACCTTCAGGCTGTGCTCGTCCACGATCTGGGTCAGCTTCACGTCATATCGCTTTTTCAAGGGGCCACCCCATTTCATATTCATTTCCACTCTATTTTAATACACCAATGGCCCCTTGCGCAATCGCCGCGGCATGGTTTTTTCAACTTTTTCTCAGATTTGAAAAAAATACTTGCAATTTGCCGGATGCTCTGGTATTATATTGAGGCTGTCGCGCGGACAGTAGGAAGGAGCTGATTACGATGGCAAAATGTGAGGTTTGCGGAAAAGGCGTGACTTTCGGCATCAAGGTCAGCCACTCCCATCGGCGTTCCAACCGTATGTGGAAGCCCAACGTGAAGCGCGTGAAGGCGATCGTGGACGGGAAGCCCCAGCACATCTATGTGTGCACCCGCTGCCTGCGCAGCGGCAAGGTCCAGCGCGCCGTGTGATCTTTCCGTAAATAGCAAACTCCCGGAGCATCCGCTCCGGGAGTTTTCTTTTGGCGCTTGTTTTCTCCCGTCAGCTATAGTAATATGATCTCAGGCACGACAACGCGGCAGGGCGGAAGTTCCCGCCGCCAAAGGCGTGTTGTACCCTGATCCCATCCCCTGAACTTTTCAAAAGGAGAAACGTCATGAAAAAACGGTTTTTCAGTTTGCTTCTTGTGCTGTGTCTGCTGGCTGCGGCGGCGATCCCTGTTCTGGCCGATGAGGGACAGAGCGCGTTTCTGCTGACGAAGGTGACGGTCACCTCCGGCGGGACCGCCACGGAGACCGCGTTCGTTTACGAAAACGGCGGTTGGCTGCCCACCCAGGTCCGGAAAGGTGAGGACGTTTTCGCCATGGAATACGACGACGCAGGGCGTATCACGTTCTACACGGCGCCCACCTACACCCAGCAGATGGTGTATGACGAGGCCGGACATCTGGCGGAGACGACCTGGCAGGGCGAGAGTTCCATCCATACGGTCTACACCTATGACGAGGCGGGCCAGGTGATCCGGCAGGAGCAGACCACCGACGACTTTAGCTCCGTTGTAGAGTATGTCTACGACGAACACGGGCACATGATCAGCCAGACTACCGCCGCCCCCGGCGGGGAGCCGGACGTGAACACCTACACATACGAGTACGATGACGCGGGCCTGGCGCTCAGCCAGACCTACCACATCACCCAGCCCTGGGGCACCTTCACCGGGACCTACACATACGAGTATGACGACGAGGGACGCCTCACCAGGGAGAGCTACGACGACGGCGAGAGCCTGTACTACTACATGCCGCTGTTGTCGGGGGGCTGGAGCCGACAGATATGGACGGACCTCGACGGCGGGTCCTCCGAGGAGATATCCCTGTCCCTGGGTCTGAGGGACACCGCGGGGGAGCAGGTGATGCTCTGGACCTGCCCCATGACGGGGGAGCCGGAGATGGAGTATGACGACAACGGCTGCCTTGTCAAGGCCGCCGACGCCGACGGGAACATGATCGAGCTGAGTTACGGACCCGTGGCGTGAACGGAAAAGTGCAAGGACCCGGAGCGGCCGCTCCGGGTCTTATTTTGTAAACGCCTGCAGAGGGGAGAGGGCTGTCGCTCATTGGTCAATGCCCCGTAGGTCCAGCAGTGCTCCGCTTCCCCTTATTCCTTTTCCGCGGGAGGCTTTCGGGTGACCTTCACCTTTTCCACCCGCTTGCCGTCGGCCTCCAGCACCGTGATCTCCAGGTCGGCATAGCTGACGGTGCTGCCCGGGTCGGCGTAGCCCTCGTTCAGCTCCATCACCCAGCCGCCCACGGTCTCGCTCTCAAAGTCGAAGCTGTCGCTGTCCAGGCCCACCAGCTCCAGAAAGTCCCCCATGGGCAGGTCCCCGTCCAGCTCCCAGCTGTCGGCGGAGGTCTGGATGATCTCCTCCTCCACCTCGTCGGTCTCGTCCCAGATATCGCCCACCAGGTACTCCAGCACGTCCTCCATGGAGATGACCCCGGCGGTGCCGCCGTACTCGTCGGTGACGATGGCCAGGTGGGTCTGTTTTTCCCGCAGCTCCTCCAGCACCGCCGGGAGCTTCACGGTCTTATACACCCAGCAGGGCTCGGTGAGCAGCCCCCGGATGTCCACCTGGCCTCCGTCCAGCAGCGCCCGATAGAGGGCGTTGAGGTGCAGCACGCCGATGATGTTGTCCGTGTCGCCCTCGTAGACGGGCAGGCGGGAATAGGGCACATCGCTGACCTGCCGCAGGATATCCTCCAGGCTGTCCTCCACGTCCAGCGCCACCATGTCCACCCGGGCGGTCATGGCCTGGCTGGCGGAGATATCGCCAAAGTCCAGCGCCGCCTGCAGCAGCTCCCCCCGGTCGTCGTCCAGCACGTCCTCGTCCTGGGCGGTCTCGATGATGGATTGCAGCTGGTCCACCGCGGCCTCCTGGGCGTCCTCGGGCGCCTCCCCCTTCAGGGGCTTGGTGATGAGCCGATTCAGCCCCACCGCGCACCAGACCAGCGGCGAGAGCACCACTGCCAGCGCCCGGATGGGCCCGGCCACGGCCAGGGTCAGCCGGGTGGCGTTTTTCTTGGCAAGAATTTTTGGGATGGTCTCCCCGAACACGATCACCAGCGCCGTCACCAGCACCGTGGCGACGGTGGAGCAGAGCCCATCCGCCATGCCGGAGCGGACCGCCACCGTTATGGCGATGACGGAGCTCAGGGAGCTGGAGGCCACGTTCACCAGGTTGTTGCCGATGAGAATGGCGCCCAGGGCGCCGTCGAAGCGGTCCAGCAGAGCCAGGGCGGTCTTGGCGGCGCGCTCGCCGTCCTCGGCGGCACCCTCCAGCCGCAGGCGGTTGGCCGCGGACAGGGCCATCTCCGAGGCGGAGAAAAAGGCGGACAGGGCCAGGCACACCAATAGGGCCAAAACATATCCGATCATGCCGTCTCGCCTCCCTCCGGGGCCGTCTGCTGGGGCAGGTGGCGGACGGTCAGCTTCCGGATGCGGTGCTGACGCACGTCTGAGACGGTGAACTCCAGGTCGTGGTATGTGAATTTGTCCCGCTGGGCGGGCATGAGTTCAAAGTGCTCCAGGGTCCACTCAGCCAGGGGCTTGTGGATCAGCTCCTCGTCGTCCTCCGGGTCCTTCCAGTCCAGACGCTGGAACAGCTCGTCCACGTCCAGCCGCCCGTCGGCCTCATACCGTCCGCCGCCGAGGGGCTGGAAGTACTCCTCCACCTCGTCCTCCTCGTCCCAGATCTCGCCCACCAGCTCCTCCAGGATATCCTCCACCGTCACCACGCCCAGGGTGCCGCCCCAGGCGTCGGTGACGATGGCCATATTCAGCCGATTGCGGCTCAGCTCCGGCAGCAGGTCGTCCACCTTGGCGGTGGCGGGGACGAAATAGGCCACGTCCAGCAGGGAGCGCAGGTCCACCCCGTCCCCCTGGCTGAGCCAGGCCTTGATGTATTTGCGTATCTGCAAGATGCCGATGATGTTGTCCGTGTCGTTTTCATACACCGGCAGGCGGGTGTGCCGCTGGGAGCGGATGAACCCGATGATGCGCTCCGCAGGCCAGGCCACGTCGATGGCGGCCATATCCACCCGGGCGGTGAGCACGTGCTCGGCGGTGATGTCGGCGAACTCCAGCGCCGACTGGACCAGGTCGCCCTGCTCCTCGTCCAGGCTGCCCGCGTCGGTCATATCCTCGATGAGGTCGTAGAGCTCATCCTCGGTCACGGACACCTCGCCCTCCCCCTTGGAGAGCTTGGCCGCCCCCTCGCCGATGGCGGTGAGCACCGCCGCCAGGGGGGCGAAAAAGCGCATAAAAAAGCACAGCGAACCGGCGGTGCCAAGACTGAACCGCTCGCTGTATTTTTTGGCTATGGTCTTGGGGAGCATCTCCCCAAAAAAGAACAGCACCAGCGTGGTGGCCACGGTGCCCCAGACCACGGCGCCCATGCCCCAGGCGTGTGTCACCAGCACGGTGACCACGGCCGCCGCCGCCAGATGGGCGATGTTGGTGCCGATGAGGATCGTTGTGATGGCCCGGTCAAAGTTGTCCAGCACCCACAGGGCCTTTTTGGCCCGGATGTCGCCCTTTTCCTGGCGGACCTTGATGCGGCTGCGGGACACGGAGGCGAAGGCCGTCTCCGCAAAGGCGAAGTACATGGCCATGCCCAATAGAAAGAGTAAGAAAAGGATAGACAGCCAACTGCCATCATCCATAGGGAAAAACCACCTCTTGCTTTCTCACAATAATATGGCATTATAGCATAAGAAAAAAATCCCGTCAATAACCGAACCTTTTCCGGTCCCGCGGCGATATACAGGTGTACACACCAGCGAGAGGAGACGCCCGTGAACGACTTGCGCGCGAAAGTGGATACGGACGCACTGGCGGAGGAGCACGGGGACGTGCTGTACCGCTTCTGCCGGAGCCTGACCTTCTCCCGGGAGGATGGGGAGGACCTGTTCCAGGACACCTTTTTGAAGGCCCTGGAGCGGCCCGCGAAGCTGACGGCGGACCCCAGAGGATTTCTGTTCGCCACGGCGTTGAGCCTGTGGCGCAGCCGGAAGCGGAAATACGCCCGCCGGGCGCGGATCGCCCCCACGGAGCCCCTGGAGGACCAGAGCGTCCCGGCGGCGGGCCCGGAGGAGGCGCTGCTGGCCCGGGAGGAGCTGGCCCGGGTGCGCCGGGCCGCGGCCGCCCTGCCGGAGAGATACCGTCTGCCACTGGTGCTGTACTATGCCATGGAGATGAAGGTAAACGACATTGCCCGGACGCTGGACCTGCCCGTGGGGACGGTGAAGCGCCGCCTCCACACGGCCCGGGCCCTGGTGGAGAAAGGATTGGCGGAAGATGAGTAGCTTCTACGATACCGACGAACTGCTCCGCCGGGCGCTGGCCCCGGAGAGCCCGGACCCGGCCCTGCTGGGGCGGGTGAAGGCGTCCATGAGAAAGGAGCAGGATATGAGAACGACCATACGCACCAAACGCATCGTCACCCTGGCCCTGGCCGCAGCGCTGCTGCTGGCCTTGGGCGTGACCGCTTACGCCGCCCTGGACGCCGGGGACTGGTTCGCCAGCTGGTTCGCGGACCAGACCCAGCAGGAGCTGACCGAGGGACAGAAGGCGTATATCACCCAGGCCGCCGCGGGCGTGGGCCAGTCCGTCACCGCCGACGGGTGGACCGTGACCCTGGACTCGGCCATGACCGACGGAAAATACTGCTACATGAAGCTGGACATCCAGGCCCCGGAGGGCACGGAGGGGGCGCTGAATCCCTTCCCCGGTGGGACTCTGGTGAGCACCGATCCCGACGCGCCGGAGGATATCTTCAGCGGCGGCGGCCGGGGCACGCCCCTGGATGTGAAGGGGGAGGGCTCCTGGCAGTTCGTGCTGGAAAAGAGCATCCCCACCGACATGGAGGGGGAGGTGGACTGGTCCTATCCCCTGACCCTGACGTTGAACGAGCTGGTGCGCGGAGACACGGAGCACACCCTTTTGAGCCGGGGACCCTGGCAGTTCCAGTTCACCCTGACGCCCCCGGAGCGGCAGGAGGCGGAGCTGGCGGCAGAGCCCTTTACCGCCACGGGCATCCTGCGCAAGGAGTACTATAACGGCGAGCCCTTCGACTTCTCTATGCTGGAGCCGGGGCAGATGGTGGACAGCGCCAGCGGACTGGAGGTGGTGGAGGAGAAGGTGGACGTGACGGTCACCTCCCTGAAGCTCACCGCCATGGGGGCGGTCATCACCTATGAGTACGAGGGGGAGAAGGCCCCCACGCTGGATCCCTGGCAGCTGGAGATCACCCTCTCCGACGGCAGCGCCGTGGAGATATCCGGCTGTCGGGACGCCCAGGGAGCGGCGCCGGACCAGGTGCTCACGGACATCGAGTTCACCGAGCCCATCGACCTGGGCGAGGTGACGGCAGCGTCCTTCCAGGGCCACGCCCTGGCGCTGCCGGAAAAATAAAAACGGCACAAAAGCAAAAAGCGGGGCCGCTGCCAAAGGCAGCAGCCCTGTCCTTATGTCTTGCGCCAGCGCTTTTTCATGCAGGAAAAAGTCTCCTGGCTGATGTAGTGCTCCACCCGGCAGGCGTCGGCATAGGCGGTGTCCCGGCTCACGCCCAGGTCCATGAATATCTCCGCGATGACCTCGTGCCGCTCCAGGATGGTCTCGGCGATGGCCCGGCCCTTGTCCGTGAGGGTGATGTGGTTGTCCCCGTCCACGTTGAGATAGCCGTCGGCCCGCAACTCCTTCACCGCCTGGCTCACCGTGGGGCGGGAAAAGCCCGTGTGGCGGCACAGGTCCGCCGCGTGCACGTCCGGCTGCCGCCGGGAGATCATCAGCACGGCCTCCAGATAGTTCTCCGCCGATTCCTGTATCTTCACGCCGCCGCCCCCTTTTGTTCTTGTTCGGTATACCTTATTCTATCATAGATTGTCAAGGAAAGGAAAGGGTGACGGTCAGGCGGCCCTGCCTGTGCTCGGCGGTCACGGCGCCGCCCATGCGCTCGGCCAGGGTCCGGGCGATGGCCAGGCCCAGGCCCGTGGAGTTGCGGGCGGCCTCCAGGGAGAAGAAGCGGTCGAAAAGGCGGCCCACCTGCACCGGGTCCAGGTCCTTGGCGGCGTTGGAAAAGGCGATAGAGCCCGCCGCCGTCAAGGTCACGTCCAGGTCCCCGTCGCTGTATTTCAGGGCATTGGAAAAGAGGTTGGAGAGGATGCGGCTCAGCGCCGCCCGGTCCAGGCTGCGGATCACCCGGGCCTGGGGCATGTGGATGGCGGGCTGGATGCCCCGGGCGGTGAGGGCGGCGTAAAAGCCAGCGGCGGCCTGCTCCAGGGCGGCGTTCAGGTCCACCTCCTCCAGGACCAGCTCCGACCCGGTGGACAGCGCCACCGAGTAGCGGAAAAGCTCCTCAGTGAGCTGCTTCATGGCCTGGGCCCGCTCGCCGATGCAGTCCAGATACCGCCGGGCGTCATCACCCATGGGCTCCCGCTCCAGCAGCTCCAGATACCCGCATATGGCGGTGAGGGGCGTGCGCAGATCGTGGGAAGCGTTGGTCACGGCGTCCTTCAGCTCTTGGTCCCCCTGGCGGTACCGCAGCCGCTGGGCCCGCAGCGTGCGCAGCTCCCGGTTCAGCGCCGCCGCCAGACGGCGTATCTCCCTGTCCGAGGTGGACAGGGAAATGAGCGTATTGGTGTCCTCCGAGAGCTTTTCCGAAAGCTCCCGGACGATCTGCCGGGCCGCCCGGCGCATGGACCAGATGTGAAGGCCCAAGGCCAGGACGGTCACGGCCAGTATGGCGCACAGAAAATACGCCATGCAGCACCGCCTTTATCGGATATCTTTTCTCAGAAACAGCGCCAGGCCCAGGGCCGTGGTGAGCCCGGCCAGGACCGCGGAACAGGCCAGCATCCGGCCCGTGGCGTCCAGAACCATGTAGCGGTAGGCCTGGCAGACCGGGAGAAAGTCGTAGAGGAATGCCGTCAGGGCTCCGGCCGCGCCCGGCTCGTGGAACACCCACTGCTGCTGCCCGGCCTCGTCGATCATCAGCTGCATGCCCCCGTTGGTGGCGGTCTCGTAAGCGTCCTGGACCTGGATGCCAGCGAAGAACAGAAAGACCATCAGCAAGATGAGCACCACCGCCAGGAGCGAGCGCCGCTGCACCAGCATGCACAGCATCACGCACACCGAGCACATCGCCAAAAGGTCGAGGGCCGTCCCGGCCAGGGACAGGAGCAGCGGCCGGGCGGCCGGGGCGGGGAAGTTTTGCACCATCCAGCCCAGCCGGGGCGCCCAGGCCAGCACATAGACCCCGTACAGCCCCAGAGCCGCGAGAAGGCTCGTCACAAGGGTGGCCAGATAGATGCTCGCCCGCCCGTGGCCCGCGATGAGCTTGTTGCGGATGGCTCCGTCGGCGTGCTCTGCGCCGAAAAACAGGCTGAACACCGCCGCCAGGATGATGCCGATCAGCAGGCCGAAGCCACACAGGGGCTGGCCCCACAGCCCGGCGGATACGACGCCGGACTGAAGGTCGCCGATGGCGCTGTTGCACAAGCCCAGGCCATAGGGGAACATGATGACGAGCGCCAGCAGGAACACCCGGCTTTTCCACAGCCGGACCAGGTGGGAGCGGATCAGACTTGCCATATCCCCGCCTCCTATTTCAGGTCCTTCCGGCGGAAGGCGGCCAGGCCTCCGGCGGTGGACGCGGCCAGAATGAGCAGGGAATAAAGGCACATGGCCACGGGGTGGACGATCATGTCAAAGTTATAGAGGAGCGCCTGGCCCGTGGGCAGAAAGTCCGCCACGAACTGGTATATCTCCCGCTCCCGACCCCGGAGAAAGCCCGGGTTTTCCATGTCCGAGGCGTCCACCAGCTCTCCTTCCTCGGTCATCATGATGCCCTGGAAAAACTCCTGTTCTGCTAGTCGGCCCGTCAAATGGCCGCCGACGGCGAGGCCCGCCAGCACCGCCAGCAGCAACGTCACCGCCAGGATGGCCTTGCGGGAGATGAGCATGCTCCCCAGGGTGCACAGCCCGCACAGAGCCGCCGCCATGAGCAGCTCTCCGATCACGACCAGGGCCAGCATGCCGCCCGTCATACCCAGCCCCTGGGTGAGGAGGGGGCCCACGCAGACGATCGGCAGGAAATAGGCCGCGATCATCAGAAAGCAGGCGGCCAGGCTCAAAACCAGACTGGAAAGATACACCGCCGGGCGGGTCTTGCCCGCGATGAGTTTGTTGCGGATGACGCCATGCTCGTATTCCGTGCCCAGAAACAGGGCGCAGAACACCGCTGGCAGGAACACCGTGACGATGCAGTGGTAGCGGCACAGATCGCCCATGAAGTAGACGATGCCCCCCTGGGTGCCATCCCAGACGGTGCAGCAGACCATGCCGCCACAGAGCGCCATGAATATGACGCCCAGCCAGAAGACAGGGGCTCTCCACAGCCGGGAAAAGCCCGCCCGCAGCAGATCATGCATGGCGCTCACCTCCCACCAGGGAGACGAAATAGCTCTCCAGGCTCTCGTCCCGCTCCTGGATGTCCGTAAGCTCGCAGCCCTCCGCCGCCAGCGCCGCCGTCAGCCGGGAGACGGGTATCTTTTGGTATACGTCCGCGGTGGCGTCGTCAAGGATCTTATACTCCGCCCCCATCCCGTCCAGGACCCGGGCCAGGACGGCCGCGTCCGTCACCGTGAGGCGCACGCACTTGCGGCAGGCGGCCTCCAGTTCCGCCGCGGAGAGCTCCTTCACCATCCGTCCCTGGTCGATGAAGCCGTAGTGAGTGGCCAGGCGGCTCAGCTCGTCCAGGATGTGGCTGGAGATGAGCACGGTGATCTGCCGCTCCCGGTTCAGGCGCAATATCAGCTCCCGTATCTCGATGATGCCCTGGGGGTCCAGGCCGTTGATGGGCTCGTCCAGTACCAGGAAGTCCGGGTCCCCGGCCAGGGCCACGGCGATGCCTAAGCGCTGCTTCATGCCCAGGGAGAAGTGCCGGGCCTTTTTCTTCCCGGCGTCGGCCAGGCCCACCAGGTCCAGCAGCTCCTCGACGCCCTCAAAGGAGGGCAGGCCCAGCACCCGGTACTGCTGGCGCAGATTGTCCGCAGCGGACATGTCCAGGTAGATGGAGGGGGTCTCCACCACCGCCCCCATCCGCCGCCGGGAGCGGCTGATGTCCCGGTCGGTGTGTCGGCGGCCGTAGAGCACATACAAGCCCGAGGTGGGGGGCTGGAGCCCGCAGATGAGCCGGATGAGGGTGGTCTTGCCCGCCCCGTTGCGGCCCACCAGGCCATAGATGGCACCCTTGGGCACGCGCATGGTCAGAGAGTCCAGGGCCTTGAAGTGGCGGTAGCGCTTTGTCAGCTCCGCCGTCTGCAAAACATATTCCATGGGTCGGATACCTCCTTACTGACCCAGGATAGAGCGGGGCCGTAAAGAAAGCGGTAAAGACTAAGGTAAAGTTTCCTCCGGGAGCCGCAGCTTGAAGCCGATGCCCCACACTGCCTCGATCCAGTCGTGCCCGGTCAGGTCCCGCAGCTTTTTCCGCAGGTTGCTCACGTGCATCTTCAGGGAGCTCTCCGTGCAGTCGGGGGTGTCCAGGCTGATCCGGTCCAGAATGGTGGATTTGGTGATGACCTGAGAGGGGTTGGAGAGCAGCAGTTTCAATATAGCGCACTCGGTGCGGGTCAGATGCGCCTCCCGGCCGTCCGCGGCGGCGGTGCGGGTGTCCGTGTCCAGGGTCAGGGGCCCGGCGGAGAGAAAGGCCGCGTTCTGGCCCGGGCCCTCCCGCAGGCGCACGGCGATGCGGGCCAGCAGCTCCTTGCTGTCGAAGGGCTTGGTCACGTAGTCCGCCGCCCCGCCCAGCAGCAGGTCCACCTTGTCCTGTACGTCCACCTTGGCGGACACCACGATCACCGGGACGCCCCGCAGCTGGGGCAGGACCTCCTCCCCGGACAGGCCCGGCAGCATCAGGTCCAGCAGCACCAGGTCCGGCTTGGCCCGGGGCAGCACCAGCAGCGCCTCCGTGCCGGAATAGGCCCTGCTCACCCGATACCCCTCCCGGCCCAGCAGCTCTGCGAGCATGTCCCCGATGGGTACGTCGTCGTCGATGATGAGGATGTGCTTTTGCATGGCAGTCACCTCCGTTCGCCGATATAGTATACCAAAAGGGCGCGTTTTGCAACGCGCCCTTTTTCCTTCTGCTTGGATCTATACACCCGCCACCTGTACGCCCTCGATGCGCACTGCCAGGGGGCCGTCGTAGTTCATGACGCGAAACCGCTCTTTGGAGAAAGTCATATGGCCCTGGCCGTCCAGGATGCTGCCGTTCACCGACCCGCCTGTGACCGGAGTGACCGTGCCGTTTTCGTACAGGAAGCCCAGACGCAGCTCCCCGCCGAAGTGGCCGGACAGGGGGTCCATCTGGAAATCGGAAAAGCTCACCGCGTACAGGCAGGGCTCCGCCGTGAGCGCCTCCAGGGGCGCGTCCCCCGTGGGCACCGTGACGGCCCGGTAGTTCCCGGTGGGCTCCACGCCCAGATAATGGCCGAAGCGGGCGCCGCCGTGGATGGTGCGCAGTACGCCCTTCTCCAGTAGGGGCCGATCGGCCATGGGCGCGCCGAAGCCCGTGTAGGGCGCGGTGGCCCGCAGGCCCATGGTGAGCGCGTCGCCGGACACGCTCTCCCCCTGGACAGGGTCGCCCAGGCGGAAGGGGGAGTATTTCTGGTAGATCATGGCGGAGTTGGAGCGGGACACATAGTAGCTGAGAAGCTCCGCCATCTGCTCCCGGTCCAGCACCAGGGCGTAGGTCCCGGTGGCGGGGGCCTTCACAGCCTGGGCGCGGGCCCTGGTCATCTCCAGGGCGTGGGCCACGTCGGCGGTCAGCACCTCGGTCTCCGGCTGGCGGTAGTTGAACTGGTGATAGGTCTCCACGTCCTGGGGCGCGGGGCACTGGCAGACATACTCGCCCCACACGTCGTACTGCTCCCAGCGCACGTCCGCCCCCTGGGACGTGACGATGCGGGTGACGTTCCGGCGCATGAACACCTCCGCGGAGTTGAGGAACACGTCCTGGGCCGTGTCCGCGGCGAACAGGGCCTGGGTCATGACCTTCATGCTCTCGGCCAGGGGCTTTCCCCCGAAGCCGCCCTCATCGGCCCGGAAGGGCTCCTGCACGCCCGCGGGCAGGGGATACCAGGGGTTGGCCACGAACTGGGCGGCGAACCAGGCCCCCTCCAGGGCGGCGCGTATCTCCCCGTCGGACATGCCCGGGCGGAGGGTCACCTCCGAGTCCCCCAGCATTTTCTGCCCGTCCTTCTCAAAGGGGCGGAACACCTGCACGGTGCGGACGGTGGTGTCCGCCCGGCGGGTCAGGTCCAGGGACTTCTTCACATAGAAGGCCTCCAGGGAATCGGTGTGTCGCTCGGTGATGACATACTGCTCCACGCCAAGACCGTGCAGCGCGGAAATGATCTTTTCCATGACGATACCTCCTTAACCCAGCCGGATGGTGGCCTTGATGCAGGGCCCGCCGTCGGAGACCTTCACCCACTCCTTGTGGCCCTTGCCGCAGAAGCCCGTGCCGGACAGCTCCGCCCGGTCGCTCATGGCGGTGATGGACTTGAGAAGGTCCGGCACATAGCCTGTCAGCACCACCGGGGAGAAGATGCGCCCGGTGAGCTTGCCGTCCCGGATCTCCCGGGCGATGTTCACCATGCACTGGATGCCCCAGTTTTTCGGGTCCTCCATGCCGCTGGAGGGACACTCCAGATACATCCCGTACTTCACCGAGGCGATCATATCCTCCAGCTTGTCCGTGCCCGGCTCGAACCAGGTGTTGGTCATGCGGGTGTAGGCCTTGCGGGCGAAGCTCTCCCGGCGGCCGTTGCCCGTGGGCTCGGTGCCCAGGGTCAGGGCCGACTGCAGGTCGCTGATGCCCGTCTTCAGAACGCCCTTGTCGATGATGACGGTGTCGTGGGCCAGCACGCCCTCGTCGTCGAAGAAATAGGTGGCGGTCTGGTCGGCGGAGCAGGCTCCGTCGTGCATGGTCACCAGGGGGGAGGCCACGTATTTGCCCAGATACTGGGGCGCCTGGGCCCGGTCCTTCACGAACATGTCCATCTCCACCCCGTGGCCGAAGGCCTCGTGGACGATCATGCCCGTGGTCTCCGGGCTGCAGATGCACTCATACTCCCCGGGGATCATGCTCTCGCTGTGGAGAAGGTCCAGCACCGTCTGCACGCAGGGGGCCACGTTTTCCTCCATCGCCCCCATCAGCTCCATGCCGCCCAGGCCGGAGCAGGGCACATACGACTGCTTGACCTGCTGGTCCTGCATGGCGGCGGCGGCCACGGCCCCGGTGGTGAACATCACGCTCTGGGTCATGTCCTTCTCCCGGGACAGGAACAGCTTGGTGTACCGCTGCCAGGTCATCTGGGCGATGAGATCCAGCACCGCGCCGTCCATGGCCAGGCCCTTGTCCCGCAGAGCGGTGAGCCGCGCCAATATGTCCCCGTCGCTCATGGACGCGGGGTCGGTCTCATAGTCCGTGGCGCCGGAAAAGACGGTGGGCTCCTCCGGGGGCGGGGCGTAGGTGTTGGCCGTCAGACCCGCCGGACGCACGTCCTGCTCCAGCAGCTTCTTCACCGCGTCCACCACGTCCGGGATGGCATCCTCTGTCAGCTCGTTGAAGGAATACTCCGCGTAGCGGCCCTTGTCCAAAGCCTTCACCACGAAGCCCCGGGCGGTGTCGCCCTCGCCCACGCTCACGCTGTGGCGGCTGACCCGGTAATTCTTGCCCACCGTGTCCTCCGCCAGGACGGAGGCATAGGAAAATTCGGCGCACAGCGCGTCCCGCAGCCGCAGAAGCAGGGGACGCTTTTCCTGGATGAATGCGCTCGGCTGTACTTTCATAGGATAACTCCTTTCACGATCAAACGGCCGCGCCCAGCGCGGCAGGGGGAGAGAAAACTCGTCGTTGTCTCTCCCCCGGAAAAGGTATCAAATATGCCAGATGTTGTCAGCGTATTCCTTCACGGCCCGGTCGGCGGCGAAGACGCCGGACTCGGCGATGTTGATGAGGGATATCCGGGCGGAGGCGATGGGGTCGGCCATGAGCTTGTAGAGCTCGTCGTGGGCCCGGCGGTAGTCGGCGAAGTCCGCTAGCAGCATATAGGGGTCGCCGCCGTACAGCAGGCCGTTTACCAGGTCGGCGTAGCTCTTGCCGTCGGCAAAGCCCGTGCGGAACCGATTCAGCACCGCCTTGGTGACGGGGTCGGCGTCGTAATACTCCTGGGGGTGGTAGCCCTTGCGCAGCAGGTCCTCCACCTGCCCGGCGTGCAGGCCGAACAGATACATGTTCTCGTCCCCCAGATGGTCGTGCATCTCCACATTGGCCCCGTCCAGGGTGCCGATGGTGATGGCGCCGTTCATCATCAGCTTCATGTTCCCGGTGCCGCTGGCCTCCTTGCCCGCGGTGGATATCTGCTCGGAGACCTGGGCGGCGGGCATGAGCCGCTCGGCCATGGACACCCGGTAGTTGGCGGCGAAGTGGACCTGCAGCTTGCCCTTGCAGGCCGGGTCGCTGTTGATGTCCGCGGACAGGGAGTTGATCAGCTCGATGATCCGCTTGGCGGTCACATAGCCGCCCGCGGCCTTGGCCGCAAAGACGAAGGTGCGGGGGACGAAATCGGCGTTGGGGTCGTCCCGCAGCCGCTGCTGCAGGCTGGTGATGAGCATGGCCGCCAGCAGCTGGCGCTTATACTCATGCAGCCGCTTGACCTGCACGTCCAGCACGGCGGAGGGGTCCAGCACCGCATCCTGATCCCGCTTCAGCCAGGCGGCCAGCCGGTCCTTGTTGCGGGCCTTGATGACGTTCAGCATCCCCAGGACGGTCTCGTCGTTCTCGTATTTGCGCAGATCGGCCAGCCGCTCCGGCTGGGTGATGAAATCCGGGCCGATCAGGTCCTGGATCAGGCCGGCCAGGTCGGGGTTGATCTGGTCCAGCCAGCGCCGGTGGTCGATGCCGTTGGTGACGAAGGTGTACCGGTCCGGGCGGACGGAGCAGATGTCCTTGAACAGCCGGGTCTTCAGGATCTCCCCGTGCAGGGCGGACACGCCGTTGATCTTATAGCACACCGCCTGGCACAGGTTGGCCATATGCACCTGGCCGCCGGAGAGGATCAGGCTGTACTCCACCTTCTTCTCGTCCCCGGGGAACCACTGGTTGAGCGTTTTGGTCCAACGGATGTTCAGCTCCCGGATGATCTGCCACACCCGGGGCATCAGCGACTCGATGAGGCCCTGGGGCCACTTCTCCAGCGCCTCGCTGAGCACGGTGTGGTTGGTGTAGGCCACCGCCCGGTGCACGCAGTCGAAGGCCTCGTCCCAGCCCAGGCCGTCCTCGTCCATGAAGATGCGCATCAGCTCCGGGATGATGAGGGTGGGGTGGGTGTCGTTGATCTGGATGACGTGGTGCTCCGGGAAGGTACGCACGTCCCCCCAGTCCCGGCGGTGCTGCCGCACCAGGTCCTGGGCGGTGGCGGAGACGAAGAAATACTGCTGCTTCAGCCGCAGCTCCTTGCCCTGGATGTGGTCGTCGGCGGGGTAGAGCACCTTGGTGATCACCTCCGCCATGGTCCGCTTCTCCATGGACTGGACGTATTTGCCGCCGGAGAACAGGTACATATCCAGGTCCTGGTTGCTCCGGGCCTCCCACAGCCGCAGGGTGTTGATGCGCTTGCCCTCATAGCCCGCGATGAGCATGTCCCGGGGCACGGCCAGCACGCTCTCATAGCCCGTCAGCTTGGTGCGGCAGATGCCGGTGTGGTCCCAGACCTCCTCCACCTGGCCGCCGAAGCGGACCTCGCAGCTCTCCGCGTCCCGGCTGATGAGCCAGCCGTCGGCGCCCAGCCGCCAGCCGTCGGCCACCTCGGTCTGGGCGCCGTCCTTGATGACCTGCTTGAAAAGCCCCAGCTCATAGCACAGGCTGTACCCGGAGGCGGGGATGTTCAGCGTGGCCATGCTGTCGCTGTAGCAGGCGGCCAGCCGTCCCAGGCCGCCGTTGCCAAGGCCCGCGTCCGGCTCCATCTCAAAGATGTCCGCCGCGTCCCGGCCCATGGCCTCCAGGGCCGCGGTCAGCTCGGTGCCGATGCCCAGGTTGTAGGCATTTTTCATCAGGCTCCGGCCCAGCAGAAACTCCATGGACAGGTAGTGCACCTGTTTTTCATCCTTCTGCTCCCGCTGCACGGCGATGAGGCGGCTCATGATCTCCCGGATGACCTGGGCGGAGGCCAGGAACACCTGCTCGTCGGTGGCGTTGGCGCCCGTGGTGCCGAAGTGGGCGCAGAGCTTATCCTCTATGGCTGCGTGTAATTCGTCCCGTGTGATCTCAGACATATATATAGACTCCTTCAAAATGGGATGTAAAATGCATAGCAAAGCAAATTTTGCCCCCGTCCGGCGGGCCGTCCCGCAGGGCGGGGGCAAAAAGCGTGTAAAGTGGATTTGAAAACTGTGCTGTACTCAGCGAGGGATATTTGCGCCAGACAGGGAAAGCGGCGCAGGGAATACTTTGTGTATTGCCAAGCCGTCTGACGCGGTATGGCACAAAGAGACCCGCTGAGAATTATACTTTCTCGCCCTTGGGGATGACAAGAGGCAGCTTCTCGCTGCCGGACAGGAAGCAGCCGTCGGTGACGACGCAGTCCTTGTCAGCGATGACGCAGTGGAGCCGGGCGCCGGGCCCGATGACCGTGTCCTGCATGACCACGCAGTTTTTCAGCACCGCGCCCCGGGCCACCCGCACGCCGCGGAAGAGGATGCAGTTCTCCAGATCGCCCTCCACATAGCAGCCGTCGGCCACCAGGGAGCTGCGCACATGGGCGGTGTCGCTGTAATAGGTGCTGGCCTCGGCCCGCTCCTTGGTGCGGATGGGCAGCCCATCCTCCGGGAACAGCTCGGCCATGACCTGGGGCTGGAACAGCTCCATGCTGGCGTCGTAGTAGTCCCGCACGGAGGTGATGCGCCGGGCGTACTGGTTGTGCTCATACACGGCGATCTTGCCCCCCTGGGACAGGTAGTGGGCGATGGCGTCCCGGTGGAAGTGGTTGTGCTCCGCGTCGGAGCAGTAATCCATCAGCTTCAGCAGCAGCTTGCGCTTGATGATATAGATCTCCCGGGAGAACAGGCCCTCCCCGGGGCCGCCCTCGGAGAACAGCAGCGTCCGGGCGAAGCCGTCGTCGTCCTTCACCAGGCGGTGATGGGGGAAGGGGCCGTAGCCCTCGGAGCAGACGGCGGTGATCTCCGCGCCCGTGGTGCGGTGGATCTCCACAGCCTTGTTCAGGTCGATGTTCCCGGCCCAGTCGGCGGCGCACAGCACGATGTCCTCCTGGGGGATGTCCCGGATATAGGAGCGGACGGAGCGCAGCGCCTCCATGCAGCCGTTGAAGTGGCCGGAGTGGGCCTCGGGCAGACCGAAGGGGGGCAGCAGCCGCAGACCGCCGGAGCGGCGTGCCAGGCCCCAGTCGGCGCCGTTGGACAGATGATCCAAAAGGCTCTGATAATCCCGCTCCATGATCACGCCCACGTCCCGGATGCCCGCGTTGACCATCATGGACAGGGCAAAGTCGATCAGGCGGTAGCGCCCGCCGAAGGGGATGGAGGCGCTGTTTCTGTGCTCAACGAGCTCCCGCAGAGCCATCTCGGAGCTGAGCGTATAGATGATACCATGCAGATCGTTTCTCATGTTGTCGCCACCAAATCATCATAGAGCATGGCGCCGGGCGCAACCAGCGCGCCGGGGCCAACAGTCACAGCCGGGCCGCAGGTCGCCACGCCCCAGCTATCCGTCCCGTCCGGCGCGGTGCCCACATGAGCCCCCTTGCACACCCGGACGTTCTCGCCCAAAATGGCGAAGCGCACCTCCGCGCCGGACTCCACATAGGCCCCGGGCATGAGCACGCTGTATTCCACATGGGCGCCCTTTTCCACCGTCACCTGGTTGGAGAGCACGCTGTTGAACACCTCTCCGTCCACCACGCAGCCCTCCGTCACGATGCTGTGGCGGATATCCGCCTCCGGGCCCGCCACCTGGGGCGGCCGGATGGGGCTGCGGCTCATGATGGGCCAGCTGCGGTCGTACAGGTCCAGGTCCTGGCTCAGCATGTCCATATTGGCGTCCCACAGGCTGGTGATGGTGCCCACGTCCCGCCAATAGCCCTGGAACCGATAGGGCCACAGCTTCTCCCCGGCGGCCAGCAGCTTGGGGATGATGTTCTTGCCGAAGTCCCGCTGGCTGTCCGGATCGGCCTCGTCCTCGATCAGGGCCTGGCGCAGCTTTTTCCAGGTGAAGATGTAGATGCCCATGGAGGCGGTGTCGCTCTTGGGGTGGGCGGGCTTTTCCTCGAACTCGTTGATATACCCGTCCTCGCCTATGTTCATGATGCCGAAGCGCTTTGCCTCCTCCATGCCCACCTGGATGACGGCGATGGTGCAGGCGGCGTCCTTCTCCTTGTGCTCCCGGAGCATGTCGGAGTAGTCCATTTTGTAGATGTGGTCACCGGAGAGGATCAGCACGTACTCCGGGTCCCGCACGTCGATGAAGTCGATGTTCTGATAGATGGCGTTGGCCGTGCCGGAGAACCAGTTGCCCTTCTCCCCCGCGGACATATAGGGGGGCAGGATGAACACGCCGCCGTCGTCGGCGCTCAGATCCCAGGGCTGGCCGGTGCCCAGGTAGGCGTTGAGCTTCATGGGCCGGTACTGGGTCAGCACGCCCACGGTGTCGATGCCGGAGTTGGCGCAGTTGGACAGGGGGAAGTCGATGATGCGGTACTTGCCGCCGAAGGGAAGGTTTGGCTTTGCTACGTCGGCCGTCAGGGCGTACAGACGCGAGCCCTGACCGCCTGCCAGGAGCATGGCGATGCATTCCTTTTTCACTGGCGAACCTCCTTTATGTCATATGTGCTCCGCCGAAGCACAGGGGATACAAAGAAGTCACGGCTGCCGATTGTAGGTGTCCATGGCCCGCTGGGGGCCCCGGAGGATGTAGTCCTCCACCGCCTTGGCCGCCATCGTACAGGCGGCGGAAAAATCCTCCCAGTCCTGGTTCTTCGGCACGCCCAGCACCCAGTCGATCTGCTCGCTGCCCCCGTGGGGCGGCGCGCCCACGCCGATGCGGATGCGGGGGAAATCCTCGCTGCCCAGGTGGGCGATGATGCTCTTCAGGCCGTTGTGGCCCCCGGCGGAGCCCTTTTCCCGAATGCGCAGCCGTCCGCAGGGGAGGTTGATGTCGTCGCTGACCACGAGCACCCGCTCCGGGGGTATCTTGTAGAACCGGGCGGCCTGGCCCACGGCCTGGCCGGACTCGTTCATATAGGTCTGGGGCTTCATCAGCAGCACCCGGACGCCGCCGCCCAGCTCGCAGCTGTCCGTCAGCGCCTGGAACCGGGAGCGGGCGATGCGCGCGCCGTGCTCTTTGGCGAAGGCGTCCGCCGCCAGGAACCCCGCGTTGTGGCGGGTCCCGGTATATTTCGGCCCGGGGTTGCCCAGAAAGACCGCCAGCCAGGACACGGCCAGGCTCCTGCCGAACATCAGTCGAACAGGGACGACAGGGACTCGTCCTCGTAGATGCGGTGGATGGACGCGGCGAATACCGGAGCGGCGGAGAGATAGTGTATCTTCTCCACCTGGGGCTGGTCCTTGGGGTAGGGGATGGTGTCGAACAGCAGCAGCTCCTCCAGATCGCTGTTCTCGATCCGCTCCAGAGCCGGACCGGACAGTACCCCGTGGCTGGCACAGGCGTAAATCTTGTTGGCGCCGCCCAGCTCCTTGATGGCTCGGGCCGCCCCCACCAGGGAGCCGGCGGTGTCCACCATGTCGTCCAGGATGATGATGTTCTTGCCCTCCACGTGGCCGATCAGGTTCATGACCTCGGACTGGTTGGCCTTCTCACGCCGCTTGTCCACGATGGCCAGGCCCACGCCCAGCTTCATGGCGAAGCTCCGGGCCCGGGCCACGCTGCCCACGTCCGGGGAGACTACCATGTAATCGCCGCTGGCCAGGTCGAAGCGCTTTTTGTAATGATTGGCGAACAGGGCGCCCCCGGCCAGGTTGTCCACGGGGATGTCGAAAAAGCCCTGTATCTGGCTGGCGTGGAGGTCCATGGTCAGCACCCGGTCCGCTCCGGCATGGGTGATCAGGTTGGCCACCAGCTTGGCGGAGATGGGGTCCCGGCTCTTGGCCTTCCGGTCCTGCCGGGCGTAGCCGAAATAGGGGATCACGGCGGTGATGCGCCCGGCGGAGGCCCGGCGCATGGCGTCGATCATCACCAGCAGTTCCATCAGGTTGTCGTTGACAGGGCCGCAGGTGGACTGGACGAGAAACACGTCCGCGCCCCGGACGGGTTCATAGACGGAAACGGAGCACTCTCCGTCGGCAAAATGGGTGCACACAGCGTCACCCATGGGTAGGTTCAGACAGTCACAGATGTCCTGTGCCAGCGCTGGATTGGCGTTCCCGGTGAAGACTTTGATCTCTTTTCCGTGGGAAATCATAAAGTACCCCCTGCCCGCAGGCGTGTTTTATTTATATGCAAATATGAAATTTTCACATGTTTTCCCTGATAGCATTATAGCAAACCCTTCCACCAAATGGAAGTGTTTTGTTGCGCTCTTTCCGGGAAATAATAGACGAAATTCCCTCCAAAATTTGGAAATTTTTGCCGACATGTCCGGCAAGGGCGGGAGGATTGACAGGGCCGGGCGGAGAGAATATACTGCAAAGGAGAAAAATACCGGGAGGATACTGGCATGGACCATCCCACGCCCGCGGGGGCGATCCCCTTTTTTGACGGCCACTGCGACACCATCAGCGAGTGCACCCACCAGTCCTGGGCCCTGCGCCAGGCGCCCGGGCACCTGGACCTTGCCCGGCTGGGGCGCTTTCAGAAGGCGGCCCAGGTGTTCGCCATCTTTGCCAACGCGGCCAAGTTCCCGGAGGGGACGCTGTTCGCCGAGTGTCAAAAGCAGCACGGGGTATTTCTGCGCCAGATGGAGGAAAACGCCGACCTTGCGGTCCAGTGCCGCACCGGGGCGGAGATAGACGCAGCCTGCGCGGCGGGGAAAACAGCGGCGGTGCTGTCCGTGGAGGGAGCGGAGCTCATAGACTGCGACCCGGCAAAGCTGGAGACGGCGGCGGCGTGGGGCGTGCGCCTGGTGACCGTCACCTGGAACCACGTCAACGCCCTGTCGGGTACCAACGTGGAGCAGACGGACAAAGGCCTCACGGACCAGGGCCGGGCGTTTGTCCGGGAGGCGTATGCCCTGGGCATCCTGCCGGACGTGTCCCACCTGTCCGACCCCGGGTTCTGGGACATCGCGGAGATGGGCCTGGGGCCCCTGGTGGCCACCCACTCCAACGCCCGGGCCCTGTGCGGCCACAGCCGCAACCTGACGGACGATATGTTCAAGGCCGTCCGGGACAGCGGCGGCACGGCGGGACTGAACATGTACCGGGACTTCATCGGCGGGACCTGCGCGCTGGAGGATGCGGTGCGCCATGTGGACCATTTCATGGAGCTTGGCGGGGAAAAGACCCTGGCCCTGGGGGGCGACTGGGACGGCTGCGAGCTCATCGCCGACTGGCAGGGCGTGCAGGATCTGCCCCAGCTATGGGACGCCCTGGCGGCCCGGGGCTATCCCAGGGCGGCGCTGGAGGACATCTTTTTCAACAACTGGCGCCGGGTGCTGGGCTGAAGGGCTTTTCTTTCCGGGAAAAATGTAGTAAGATCATATATCATACAGAAATCACGAACAGGGGGGATATAACAGCATGCTGCAAGATGGCAACATCCTCGTAGGCAAGGGGGAAAACCAGGTCTTTCTTCTGCCGAGCATGGCCAACCGCCACGGCCTCATCGCCGGAGCTACCGGCACCGGCAAGACCGTCACGCTCAAGGTCCTGGCTGAGGGCTTTTCCGATATGGGCGTGCCCGTGTTCCTGGCGGACATCAAGGGCGACGTGAGCGGCACGGCCCTGGCCGGGACCGACAACGAGAAGATGCGCGAGCGCCTGCAGAACGTGGGCGTGGACCCGGCCGCGTTCAAATACGCGGGCTATCCCTGCCGCTTCTGGGACGTGTTCGGCAAGGGGGGCATCCCCGTGCGGGCCACGGTCACGGACGTGGGGCCCCTGCTGCTCAGCCGCCTTTTGAACCTGACCGACGCCCAGGAGGGCGTGCTGAACATCGCCTTCCGGCTGGCGGACGACAACGGCTGGGAGATCATCGACATGAAGGACCTGCGGGCCATGCTGGCCTGGATGGGGGAACACCGCGCGGAGTTCGCCAATACATACGGCAACGTGACCAGCCAGAGCGTGGGCGGCATCCAGCGGGCCCTGCTCAGCCTGGAGAACGACGGCGCGGCGGACTTTTTCGGCGAGCCCAGCCTGGACATCGACGACTGGATGAGCCCCGCCCCCGACGGCCGGGGCACGGTGAACATCCTGCACTGTGTGGAGCTGGCCCAGCGGCCGCTGCTGTACGCCACGTTCATGCTGTGGATGCTGTCGGAGCTGTTCGAGGCCCTGCCGGAGGTGGGCGACGCGGACAAGCCCAGGCTGGTATTCTTCTTCGACGAGGCCCACATGCTCTTTTCCGATGCGCCCAAGGCCCTGGTGGACAAGGTGGTGCAGGTGGTCAAGCTGATCCGCAGCAAGGGCGTGGGCATCTACTTCATCACCCAGAGCCCCTCCGACATCCCCGACGAGGTGCTCTCCCAGCTCAATAACCGCATCCAGCACGCCCTGCGGGCCTATACCCCGGCGGAGCAGAAGGCGGTGCGGGTGGCGGCCCAGAGCTTCCGGGCCAACCCCAAGTTCAAGACCGAGGAGGCCATCGGCGCGCTGGGCACCGGCGTGGCCCTGGTGAGCATGCTGGACAGCGAGGGCGTGCCCACGGTGGTGGAGCAGGCCACCATCTGTCCGCCCAGCAGCTCCATGAGCGCCATGGACGCCGCCGCCAAGGCCATGCTGGTAGCCAACGACGGGCTCTACGGCAAGTATAAGGAGGCGGTGGACGAACGCTCCGCCTATGAGATACTCAACGAGCAGGCCGAGGCGGAGGCCCAGGAGCAGGCCGAGATCGAGGCGGAGAAGCAGGCCGCGGCGGAGGCCAAGGCCGCGGAGAAGGCCGCCCGGGAGGAGGAAAAGGCGCGCCGGGCCGAGGAGCGGGCGCTGCAGGCCCAGTATAAGGCCGAGGGCCGGGACAAGTACGGCCGTACCAAGATGGAGCAGAGCATCGTCCGGGCCAGCCGGAACACTGCCAAATCCATGGGCCGTCAGCTGACCAAGTCCATCACCCGGGGTCTTTTGGGCAACTCCAGCAAGACCGTGCGCAACGCGGCCAGCCAGTTCGCCGGGAACATGGTCAGCGACCTGATCGGCGGCTTTTTCAAATAACATCATCTTACGGAACATCCCCTGCGGGGCCGGGCTCAGCCCTGCCCCGCGTTTTATTTTTTGGAAAAGACCGCGCGGCCGCTGCGATAAAACGTCCTTTCCGCGCATTACTATATCGACAGGAGGGAGAGAAATGGACGAGACGCTTCAGACATCTGAACAGCCGCAGGCGCCTGCGGCACTGGAGAAGCTGCTGGTCCGGATAGCGCAGCGGGACACCCAGGCCCTGGCCGAGCTCTATGAGGCGGCCCGCACGCCGGTGTATGCCATGGCGCTGGCCTGCCTGCGCAACGCCGACGACGCCCAGGACGTGACCCAGGACACATTCGTCCGGGTGTGGGAATCCGCCGGGCAGTACAAGCCCCGGGGCACGCCTATGGCCTGGCTCATGACCGTTGCCCGGAACCTGGCCCGGATGAAGCTGCGCCAGACGGCCCGGGCAGGGGCACTGACCGAGGAGGAGTGGAACGCCATCCCCGCCGACGCCTCCCTGGGGCTGGAGGATCGGCTCACGCTCCAATCGGCGCTGGGAGCCCTGGAGGACGCGGAGCGGCAGGTGGTGCTGCTGCACGCATCCTCGGGCCTGAAGCACCGGGAGATCGCCCAGCTGCTGGGCCTGCCCCTCTCCACCGTCCTGTCGAAATACAGCCGCGCATTGAAAAAGATGCGCGCCCAACTGGAAGGAGATGACGCCATATGACAGATCAAGAGCTGGAACAGCGGCTGCAAGCAGCTTTGGCACGCACGGCTCCTGACGACGCGGCGGCGGTCCTGGCCCGGTGTGGGACGACGGAAAGGGGAAACGTGACCGATATGACGCAGGCAAGGGAGAAAGTGCGGAAAAAGAAGAGATGGCCGGGCCTCATCGCGGCCTGCCTGGCGCTGGTGCTGCTGGGCGGCGGAGGCGGATTATTCTATCAGCAGGCCTATGCGGTGGCCTCGGTGGTGTCGCTGGATGTGAATCCCAGCATCGAGATGCGGGTGAATCGGCAGGAGCGGGTGCTCACCTGCGCGGCCCTCAACCAGGACGCCGCCGCCGTGCTGGCGGATATGGACGGGGGCCGGGACTTGGAGGGCTCCAAGCTGGACGTGGCGGTGAACGCCGTGGTGGGCGCGCTGGTGCGCAGCGGATACCTGGATAAGCTGGACTCGGCCATCCTGATCTCCGTGGAGGACAAAGATACGGCCAGGGCTGCCCGGCTGCAGCAGCAGCTGGAGACCTCCGTAGGGGGCCTGCTGCAATCCTCTGCCAGCCAGGCCGCGGTGGTGGGCCAGAGCATGGCCGTGGACGCGGCCCTGGACGCCCAGGCCCAGCGCAGCAGCATCTCCACAGGAAAAGCCTACCTGGTGGAGCAGGTGGTGGCCATGAACGGCTCTCTGGACTTCGACGAGCTGGCGGCCCTGTCCGTGGAGGAGCTGCGGGACCTGCTGCAGACCGGAGCGCCGGGCATGCCCGTGGGCAAGAGCGCCGCCCAGGCCGCGGCACAGTCTTACGCGGGCGTGGATGGATCGGCCCGGGTGGAAGTGGACGCGGAGCTGGACGAGAACACCCCCTGCTATGAGGTGGAGGTGGAAGTGAACGGCCGGGAATACGAGTACCGGGTGGACGCCTACACGGGCCAGGTGCTGTCCGGACAGCAGAACATCGGCCAGAGCAGCCAGACCGCCGCGCCGGACGACGATGACGACGACGATGATCCGGACGACGTGGACGATGACGCGAACGACCCTGACGACCTGGACGACATCGACGATCGGAACGACCCGGATGATGCGGACGACGATGATGATGCCGATGATCCCGACGACGATGATGACGATGACGACCGCCAGGCCTGGTCCGCGTCCAGCTCCGGCGCGAAACAGACTCCTGCAGCACAGTCCGCGTCCGGCTCCGGCACCAAGCAGGCCGCTCTGGCGCAGTCTGGTGCCAAGTCTGCGGCCCCGGCCTCCTCTGTGCAGAGCAGCCAGAAGGTCTGGGACGACGACGATGATGACGACGACAGGGATGACGATGATGACGATGACGATGATGACAGATCGGCGTCCAAGCCCGCGGCACCTGCGGCGCCTGCCAAGAGCAGCCAGAGCAGCAGCCAGAGTAGCAGTCAAAGCAGCGGCCAGAAGAGCCAGAGCGGCGGTCAGAAGAGCAGCCAGCAGAGCCATCATGACGATGATGACGACGATGACGATGATGACGACGATGACGATGACGACGACGATGACGACGACTGAGCCGTGAGCAAACGCAGCTATAGGAAGCACCACATACGAAAAGAGGTCATTTCAGCGCACCGCTGAAATGACCTCTTTGCTTGTCAGGGCAGCTTCCCTTCGTCGGGGGATAACAGCAGGCCGCCGGAAAAACTCTTGCACTCAACAAACCGACGCGCTATAATGGCAATAACGAGATAACAAAGGCGGGACTTGGAGTGGTAGCGCACCCCAAGCCCCTATGCAGGAGTTCGGGCTCCTACACAGCTTTTCAGCGCCCAAGGCTCATTATACCCGTTCCCCTGTATTTTTACAAGGGCGGGTTGAACGGCTTTTGTGTTGTGTTGTGCGCGGTGTGGGGTTTTTCCCTGCGCCGCCTTTGTTGTTTCGGCGGGAACGTTCGCGGGGCAGGTCTTTCGGCCTGTTCCCGCGGGCCAGTACCGTTGAGACAGCGCAGCATGACACCGCCGGGATAAAAATATTTCCTTTCTGACGGTGGCTGTGAAACTAGATCGAGGAAGGAAAACGAAACATGAAGAAAAGAATGTTGGCGGCCCTTCTGGCCTTGAGCCTGGTCCTGTCCTTGGGGGCCGGGGCCTTCGCGGCGGAGGGAGAGGACGGCTCGCTCTGGTTCGCGACGGAGGACGGGAAGACCGAGTTCGCGTCGGAGACTCCCGCCACCGTGACCATGACCGCCACGGTGCCCCAGGACGGCACATATGTGGTCACCACCAAGTCCGCAGGCCCGGCCGACGACAAGGAGAACTTCAGCATCTCCTCGGAAAACGCGGCCCTCGCCTTTTTGGCCGACGAGGACCCGGGCGACGTCAAAAGCGGCCACTGGCCCGTAGAGCTGACCGCCGGGGACTACGCCGTCACCGCGGAGAACGTCACATCTCTGAGTGTCCAGCTGGTCTATGTGGATACCAGTCTCCTGCCCGACAACATCCCCCAGGCGGCGGAGCAGGTCACCGCCCACTTCCGGTATACGCGGGAGGAGGACGGAAAGGACGTGGTGGTCTTCCGGGCCGATGAGCCCTCCTCCTGCGATCTGACCGCCAATGTGCCCCAGGACGGGCTCTATTTTGTGGAGGTGGACGTCCAGGGGTCCGAGGCGCTGTCTATGGCCGTGGACGGGGATGGCATTCCCTTTCTGAATCAGCTACAGGCAAAGGATGACGGCTCGGGGACCTATGCGATCCGGAAAACGACGCTCCTGGACCTGACCGCCGGGGCGTATGACCTCCACGTAGAGAACGCCACCTATTGCAGCGTAAAGATGGAGCTGACCTATCCCCTGGACGCGATAGACGGCGTCATCGGCGAGGGGCTGTATGTCTGCCCGCTGGAGGACGATTTCACCACGGTGAACTATACCCTCATCGGCGTGGGCTCTACGGTGGAGTTCTACTCCGACGCGGCGGAGGCCACATCCTTTGCCGGGGAGATACGGCTGCGGGACAAAAACACTGAACAGAAGTCGGTGCTGTTTGGGCCGGGCATGGCGGTCATCGACTTTGACGGCGGCTACGTGACCAGCGCGCTGGTTGGGGGAGACGGGACCGAAAGCGCCAGCCCCGCCCAGAGCGCGTCTGAAAGCGCGATCTCGGAGCAGGACGTGCTGGACTACTACGGGCTCTCCGCAGAGGAATTTGCAGCCTTAAAAGCGGCCATTGCCGCCCAAATTCAAGAGGAATGGACGGCGGACGAGCCCTATGATTCCAATTTGATGGGGCTGTACGACTGGACCTATATGACTGATTTTGTTGATATAAGGATTCATTCTGACGAAACCTCTGACATCACCTCAATGCTGGGCGAGAATATCGGGAAAAACCTGATGACAGACCAGTCGATGGATCGGTGCATCGCAGAACTTGCGCAGTACTGCACCGACGACGACCCGCTGTTCCAGCAGCGCGCCATGGTCCTGGGCCACGCGATCAACCGCTGGGCGGCGGACAACGGGGTGAGCTATGAGAGATGGTGCATGGTCTGGGAGGATGTATTGCTGGCTCTCAGCGCCTATGTCAGCGGGAGTATACTCACCGATGGCAATCCCACGGACGCACTTATACGACCGCTGCTCAGCCCGGAAAATTAAACTATAAGTGATCCACAGCAAACAGCGGATGGCACTAAGCCATCCGCTGTTGTTGTCCATTCCGATTTTCGCAAGGCAGCTCAATGCCCATCATTTAGGACATGCTGTCCTGCCACCGACGCGCCCGCGGCGCGTCTTTTTCTTGTCAGGTCAAGGCCATTGGGACACCTTGATCACCATCACGCCGTCGATCATGGCGCAGAAGCCCTCTTTGGGGAACACGGGAAGGCGTCTGGCGGGACGTTGGACGCCGATCTCCGCTACTGCTGTCTCATCGGTGATCATGTTGATGGGATGCCCCAGGATAAAGCGGCAATAATTGCTGAAGGTTATGGGGTATGTGATCGAAGAGCGTCCACTCATGCCGACCAGATGACGGTATTGCGCAAAGGTGTCGTCGTACTCCCTGGCCACTGCCGACTCAGAAAAGGAGCCGATGACCGCCACGGGGGTGACTCCCGGTTCGTAATCCGGGTCCTTTTCCACCTGCTCCATGATGGTGGCGGCGTATTGCGAGGTGGATGCAAAGAGCAGCCGTTTATAGAAATAGGCACCGTTGGCGAAGATCACACAGTGCAGCACCATACAGGCGCACAGAGCCAAAACGGCGGCGCGGCACAGAAATAACGGCTTTTCTGCGGGGGGGTATTACTACGATCCTTATAATTCTCCAACGGGAGGAGACAGACGGCGTACACAAGGAAAAAACTGAAAGTCATCAGCTCGTGGGTGGTACCTGCGGACAGTATAAAGACGAAGTTCAGCCCCAGAGGCAGCAGGAGGGCGCATAGCAGCACCAGGCCCACGCGCCACTTGGGAAGGCGCAGCTGCCACAGCCAGCGTTTCCACAGCGCCAGGCCCGCCAACGCGAGAAGGCCCCGGCAGACCAGCACGAAGGGTGTGTTGTAGCTCCGGAGAGGAGAGAAGAAAAATGCCGCAAGATCGAAATAAGCTGAGGGGATGAGTCGCAGCATGGAGAGCACATCATTCTCCAGGAGGTTGCTCAGACTGTTATAGCTGACGGCCATATCTGTATGGGTCAGAAGCTGGGTGAGCTTCACCAGCGCATAGTACAGCAGCGCACCGCCTGCCAGGCTGACGGCGTAACGCAGCGCCCGTCTGTACAGCGCGGGGAACGACTCGTCCTCCATGATCCGCCGGATGAGCAGGATAAGGGCCAGGCCGATGGCCACGTCGATATATGCCTGATAGAGCCCCATGGAGGCGGCAAAGCAGGCGGCAGAGGCTAACATCCCCCACTTTGGCAGACGCTCCCAAAGCCAGACACCCAGACAGGCCAGCAGAAACGCCAGCATATAGACATCCGACCACGGCATATATGTGGCATTGGAAGCTGTCACTGTTAAATTGGTGGCCAGGATCCCGCACAGGAGAGCTATAGACAGAGGATCCTTTATTCTGAGCACAGCCACGAGCAGGTAACTGCCTGCGGATAAAAACAGAATGGACAACAGACCCACCAGCCAGGAAGCTACAAAACTGCCCCGGAACAGCCAGTAGATGGGCTGCATAAACCTTCCCAAAGATATCTGCCAGCTGATATCTTTGTTATTGGTGATCAAAGCTACGGAGTCATGGCTGGGGGCAAAGGTAAAATACATGTAGGCATGGGCTGCCAGACTAAAGATCAGTGTGAAAAAGAATATCCGCTTCAGCCGGGGCAGATCGTCTTTGAGCTTTGGCATGTAGACGCCGTCCATACTAAAACACCTTCTCGTAACAGACCCGGAGGGGGTCTTTTTCTATCGTATCCGTCAGGGTGACGGTGCCGCAGCACACGTAGCCCCGGCGCTCCAGGAGCCGCCGCATGGACAGGTTCTTCTCGTGGGTGTCCACCCGCACGCTGCCGAAGCCCCTGCCCATGGCCAGGTCCTCGCCCAGGGCCATCATCTCATCCGCCAGGCCCCGGCCCCGGTAGGCGGCCCCCACCGCCACCCGGTGGATGGTGGCGTAATGGTCCCCCTCTGTCAGCCAGGCCCCCCGGATGGCGGGATAGTCCCAGTCGGGGGTGGTGTACAGGCTCATGCACCCGGCCCTCTCCCCGTCGTGGGTGAACAGCCAGCAGCCGCCCGCGGCGATGTCCGCGGCGAACACGTCGGCGTTGGGGAAGTCGTCCTGCCACTGGGGCACGCCGCAGTCTCTCATGTAAGCGGAGGCCTCCGCCGTGATGGCCAGCAGCTGAGGGATGTCCTCCGCCGTGGCCGGGCGGCAGTCGAAGACGAGCTTTTCCCGGTCTGTGAGCCGATCCACGATGCGCTGCTCCTCCGGGTTCTGCGGCACATAGGCGGCGAACATGTCCGGCCGCCGCGCCTGGGTGCGGATGAGCTGCTGCTCCCGGCGCCAGGCCTCGATCTCCCTGTGCTTACCCTCCCGGAGCACCTCCGGCACGGTCAGGCCCTCCCAGGTCTCCGGCCGGGTGTACTGGGGATACTCCAGCAGCCCGTCCCAGTGGCTCTCACCCATGTAGCAGGCCGGGTCGGACAGCACCCCCGGCACCATGCGGCAGACGCTGTCGGCGATGGCCATGGCCGGTATCTCGCCCCCGGTGAGCACGAAATCCCCCAGGCTCAGCTCCTCGTCGCAGCATTTCTCGATGAACCGCTCGTCCACGCCTTCATAGTGGCCGCAGACCAGCACCAGGTGGTCGTACGCCGACACCAGCCGCCGGGCGTGGCCCTGGTCGAACCGGGCGCCCTGGGGGGACATATAGATCACCCGCCGCTTTCTGGGCCCGGCCTGGTCGGTCACATAGTCCAGGCAGGCTTTCAGTGGCTGGGCCATCATCACGCAGCCCCAGCCGCCGCCGTAGGGGTAGTCGTCCACCTGCTGCTGTTTGTTGTCGGTGAAGTCCCGTATCTGTATGCAGTTGATCTCGATGAGCCCCTTTTTGGCCGCCCGGCCCAGGATGGACGCCTCCATCATCGGCCGCACCGCCTCCGGGAACAGGGTGAGGATGTCGATACGCATAGACGTGCTCCGCATTTTTATTCTGCCAACAAGTATAGCACGGCCCGGTGGAAAAAACCACCGGGCCCGCTACTTTTTCTTTACATCCCGTCTATGAGGCGGACGGTGACGACGCCCGCGTCGGCGTCCTTTTTCAGCACGAAGGCGGGCACGTCGGGGATGAGGATCTCCCGCTGGCCCTTCACCACCAGTACGCTGGCGGCGGGCTCGGGGACGATATCCTCCAGCACCCCAAGCTCCCGGCCGGACTCGTCCACTACCTTCGCACCCAGGATGTCCTGCAAAAACACGGTCCCGGCGGGCAGGCGGGCGTCCTCCCGGTCGATGAACAGCACCTTGCCCTTCAGGGCCATGGCGGCGTTCACATCCTCCACGCCCTCCAGGGAGGCGATGCACATGTCCTTGTGGACCCGGCAGGCGCGGACCTTGACCGCCGCGCCGTCGATATAAAAACGGCGGAAGCGGGTCAGAAACGCCGCCTCGTCCGCCCAGGGCTGGATGCGCACCTCGCCCCGGACGCCGTGGGTGTTCACGATCTGCCCCGCCTCCAAATATCGCTTTTTCAATCCAGTATCTCGACGGAGACCTTTTTGCCCTGGCGCTGGGCCACCGCCTTCATGAGCACCCGGATCTGGCGCACGATCCGGCCCTGGCGGCCGATGACCTTGCCCATATCCCCGTCGGCGACCCGCACCTCGTATACGGTGGCGCCGCCCTCGGTGTGCTCATCCACGACGACCTTGTCCGGGTTGTCCACAAGGCTCTGGATGATATAGGTGAGTAGTTCCTTCATGGGGCCACGAGCCTCACTCGGCCTGCTCGGCCGCAGGAGCGGGCTCGGCGGCGGGGGCGGGCTCAGCAGCGGGGGCCTGCTGGGCCTCGGCCAGCTTCAGAAGGCCGCGGACGGTGTCGGTGGGCTGAGCGCCGCAGCCGATCCAGTACTTGGCGCGCTCCATGTCGATCTGGATGGAGGCGGGCTTGGCCATGGGGTCATAGGTGCCCAGCTCCTCGATGTTGCGGCCGTCCCGGGGAGAGCGGCTGTCCGCCACCACGATGCGGTAATAGGGGGCCTTCTTCGCGCCCTGTCTTTTCAGTCTGATCTTGACCATTTTGTTTTCCTCCAGAATATCATGCGTTTTTTATTTTTCAAATTCAGATGAATTTTGAAATCGATCAGAAGCCCATCATGCCCATGCGCTTGGCCATCTTCCGGCCCTTCCGGGAGCCGGACATCTGCTTGACCATGGCGTTCATGGCGTCGAAGCCCTTCAAAAGGCGGTTGATCTCCACCACGCTGGTGCCGGAACCAGCGGCGATGCGTTTTTTCCGGCTGGCGTTCAGGATGGAGGGATTGGCCCGCTCCCGGGCGGTCATGGACAGGATGATGGCCTCGGTCCGGGCCATGGCCTTGGGGTCCACCTTGGCCCCCTTCAGGGCCTTGGCGTCGATGCCCGGCACCATGCCGATGATGTCCTCGATGGAGCCCATGTCCTTCATAGACCGCAGCTGCTCCAGATAATCCTGGAGAGTGAAGCGGTTCTGCATCAGCTTCTCCGCCATCTCCGCGGCCTTTTTCTGGTCCACGGCCTGCTCCGCCTTCTCGATGAGGGTGAGCACGTCGCCCATGCCCAGGATGCGGCTGGCCATCCGGTCGGGGTGGAACACCTCGATGGCGTCCAGCTTCTCCCCGGTGCCGGCGAACTTGATGGGCTTGCCGGTGACCGCCCGCACGGACAGGGCCGCGCCGCCGCGGGCGTCGCCGTCCAGCTTGGTGAGCATCACGCCGGTGATGCCCAGCGCCTCGTCGAAGGCGGTGGCGGCGTTCACCGCGTCCTGGCCGGTCATGGCGTCCACGGTCAGCAATATCTCCGCCGGCTCCACGGCGGCCTTGATGCGCTTCAGCTCCTCCATGAGGGTCTCGTCCACGTGCAGCCGGCCGGCGGTGTCCAGGAACACCAGGTCGTTGCCGTGGCGTCTGGCGTGCTCCACGGCGGCCTTGGCGATATCCACCGGGTCGGCCTGTCCCATCTGGAACACGGGGATGCCCACCTGGGCGCCCACGGTCTCCAGCTGCTGGATGGCGGCGGGGCGGTACACGTCGCAGGCGGCCAGAAGGGGCCGCTTGTTCTGCTGCTTTTTCACGAAGGCGGCCAGCTTTGCGGTGTTGGTGGTCTTGCCCGCGCCCTGCAGGCCCACCACCATCACCACGCTGGGCACCTTGGAGGAGTAGTTCAGCCGCACGGCCTGACCGCCCATGAGGGCCGTCAGCTCCTCGTTGACGATCTTGATGACCATCTGGGCGGGGTTCAGGCTCTCCAGGATCTCCTGGCCGGCGGCCTTTTCGGAGACGTTCTTCACAAAGTCCTTCACGACCTTGTAGCTCACGTCCGCCTCCAGCAGCACCATCCGCACCTGGCGCATGGCGTCCTTGATATCCTGCTGGCTCAGCCGCCCCTTGCCCCGGAGCTTCTTGAAGATGCCATTCAGTTTTTCGGAAAGGCTCTCAAAGGCCATTACATCAATTCCTCCAGCCGCTCCAATATGGCCCGGCTATGCTCGTTTTCCGGCAGCAGCGCCGCTAGCTCTTCCCGGATGTCTGCGATCTCGTCCCGTCGCTCCAGATACCGCCGGACCAGTCCGGTCTTGGTCTCGTAGTCCCGCAGGGCGGCCTCCGCCCGGTGGAGCACGTCCCACACGCCCTGGCGGCTCAGGCCTTCCTGCTGGGCGATCTCCCCCAGGGACAGGTCCTCGTTCCAGTGCAGCTCACAGGCCGTGCGCTGCTTCTCGGTGAGCAGCTCGCCGTAAAAGTCCAGCAGCAGGGAGCGGTCCAGGGGTGTCGCGTCCATCCGGGGAGCCTCCTTCTGTCAAGGACTTTGCTTTACAGCCTGCCTATCATACACCCTCCCGGCCGGGGTGTCAAGTGTTTTTTCTTTACAGCCTCCGGAAAGTATATTCTCCCGGCGGCCAGGGAAAAATCCCCGGTATGGAAAAGATAAGCACGAAACGCCTGGCCGGATGGGGCGAAGAAGCGGCCAGGAGCATCCCCATCAAAGGAACCGTCTCCAGCCGTCAGGCCGCCCGGCGGCTGAGCCATGCCATGGCGGCCGTTACGGAGAAGAGCCGGGACGCGGCGCAGAGCGCCTGGTTCGCGGACAATGAATATCTGGCCCGGCGGGAGACGGCGCTGGCCTTGACTGCGCTGCGGGCGGGGGGACGGCTGCGCCGGGGCCCGGACGGGGCGGCGCTGGTGACCCTCTGCGGCAGGCTGGTCCAGGCGGGCCCGGTGACGGAGGAGCGCATCGGGGAATTTCTCACCGGGGCCCGGCGGGCGCTGGAGCTGCCGGAGAACGAGGCGGCCCTGGTGGGGGCCGCCCTGCGCGCCGCGCTGGTGGAGGCCCTGGCCGGGGAGGGTGTGGACGCCGCTGCGGCGGGGGAGCTGTTCACCAGCCTGCGGACTTTGGCGGACATGGACCTGACCGCCGCCCTGGAGCGGTCCGACCCGGTGGACGAGGTGCTGCGGCAGGACGCCGTATACCCCCAGATGGATGAGGCCAGCCGCGCCCTGTATCGGGCGCGGCTGCAGCGCCGTGCCAAAAAGCAGGGCGTATCGGCCCTGGAGGCGGCCCGGACCGCCCTGGAGGAGGGGCTGCACGAGAGCCTGTTCCCTGCCAACGGGCGGACCGGGGCCGGGTATATGGCGGCACGGGTCGGCGGCACGCTGGCCCTGGCGGCGCTGGCGGGCTTTGGGGCGGGGAGCGTCTGGACGGCGCTGCTGGTGCTGGCGCCCGCCTGGTCATTGGTCCAGGTGGGGCTGGACGGGGCGCTGCTGCGGCTGGTGCATCCCCGGCGGCTGCCCCGGCTGGAGCTGCGGCAGGGGATCGGGCCCCAGGGGCGGACGGTGTGCGCCGTGTCGGCGCTGCTGACCGACGACGGGACCGGGCCCCGGCTGGTCCGGCGGCTGGAGGAGTATAAGCTGGCCAACCGGGACTGCGGGGAGGAGCTCATTTTCGCCCTGCTGGCGGACCTGCCGGACAGCCCGGACTGGCCCCACCCGGCGGCGGCCCGCCTGGAACAGACGGCGGCGGTGATCGACGGGCTGAACGACACATACGGCGGGGGCTTTTTCCTGCTGGGCCGGGACCCCTCCTGGAGCGTGGCCGAGGGGGTCTATACCCCCTGGGAGCGGAAGCGGGGCGCCATATTGGAGCTGGCCCGGCGGATACAGGGGCGGCCCAGCTGCCTGCGGTGCCTGGCGGGGGACGAGAGCGCCCTGCATGGGCGGTATATCCTCTGCCTGGACGCGGACACCCGCCTGACGCCCGGCGCGGCCCGGTCCCTGATCGGCGCGGCCATGCACCCGCTGAACGTGCCGCTGGTGGAGCAGGGCACGGTGGTGAAGGGCCACGGGGTGCTCCACCCCCGGATGGCGGTAGAGCTGGACCGGGCCATGGCCACGGATTTTGCCCGCATCTGGGCGGGCCAGGGGGGCACGGACCCCTACGGCGCGCCCACGGGGGAGCTGTATACCGATCTTTTCGACCGGGGTGGCTTCGCGGGCAAGGGCATCCTGGACGCGGCGGCCTATCTGGCCTGTCTGGAGGACCGCTTTCCCGAGAATACCGTGCTCAGCCACGACGCCCTGGAGGGGGCCTATCTCCGGGGGGCCTATCTGGGGGACGTGGAGCTGACGGACGGGGCCCCGGTCACGGCGGCGGCCTGGTTCCGGCGGGTACACCGCTGGACCCGGGGCGACTGGCAGAACCTGCCCTGGCTGGGCCGGACGGGTCGGGATATGGACCCCATCGACCGCTTCCGTCTTTTGGACAATCTGTGCCGGAGCATGGCCGCTCCGGCGGCGGTGGCGGCGCTGGTGTGTGCGTTTTTCGTCCCGGCCCAGATGTGGGCGGGGGCGGGGGCGGTGCTGTGCCTGGGGGCGGACGCGGTGAACCAGGCCTTCGCCGGGCTGTTCGCCCGGACGGCGGACGCCCGTCTCCGGTGTCAGAGCGGGGTGCTCCGGGGCCTGGGCGGGGCGCTGACCCGGTTTTTTGCCCGGCTCATCTTCCTGCCCTGGGAGGGCTATACCTGCGCCTCGGCGGCGGTCACCGCCCTGTGGCGCATGACCGTGAGCCACAAAAATATGCTCCAGTGGGTCCCGGCGGCCCAGTCCGAGCACAGCAAGGACCGCCCCGCGGCCATGTGGGCCTCGGTGGGCCTGGGCCTGGCGCTGATGCTGCTGGCCCCGGGCCCCGCGGGCAAGGCGGTGGGGGTGGTGTGGATGTTCGCGCCGCTGTTCGCCTATGTATCCGGCCGGGAGCAGGCCCCGAAAAACGACCTGACGGAGGCGGACAGGGCCTTTCTGTTGAACAGCGCCAAAGCCATCTGGGGCTATTTCTCCGAACAGTGTACCCGCTCGGAGCACTGGCTGCCTCCGGACAACGTGCAGATCCAGCCCCCCAAGGGGGCGGCCCACCGGACCAGCCCCACCAACATCGGTCTGGCCCTGACTTCGGCCCTGGCGGCGCTGGAGCTGGGCGTCATCGGCGACGGAGAGGCGGCGGTGTTCGCCGGGCGGCTGCTGGCCACGGTGGAGAGTCTGCCCAAGTGGCGGGGCCATCTCTACAACTGGTACGACACCCGTACCTGCGCGCCGCTGCAGCCCGCCTATGTGTCCACGGTGGACAGCGGCAATCTGTGCGCGTGTCTGCTGTGCCTGACCGGGGGCATGGCATCCCACGGCCACCCGGATATCGCCGAGCGGGCCCGGGCCCTGGCGGCGGGGATGGACCTGGGGGCGCTGTACGACGAGAAAAAACGGCTGTTCCGCATCGGGCTGGACCCGGCTTCAGATACGCCCAGCCCCGGCCACTATGACCTGATGGCCTCCGAGGCCCGGCTGACCAGCTTTCTGGCCTGCGCCAGGGGGGACGTGCCCCTGCGCCACTGGCAGGCCCTGAGCCGGGCCCAGCTGGCCCTGGATGGCTGGCGGGGCCTGGCCAGCTGGTCCGGGTCCATGTTCGAGTATCTGATGCCGGAGCTGTTTTTGCCGCTGATCGGCGGCTCCATGCTGTGGGAGACGGGGCGGTTCTGTCTCTATGCCCAGCGTCGGCGGGGCCAGCGGGCCAAGACCCCCTGGGGCAGCTCGGAGAGCGCCTTTTTCTCCCTGGACGCGGGCATGGACTATCGCTACAAAGCCCACGGCGCGGGCGCGCTGGCTCTGCGGCGGGATATGGACAGCGAGATGGTGGTGGCGCCCTATGCCAGCTTTCTGGCCCTGTGCGTGCACCCCAAGGCGGCGGTGATGAACCTGCGCCGACTGAAAAAGGCGGGGGTATGGGGGAAGTATGGCTTTTATGAGGCGCTGGACCTGACCCCGGGCCGGACGAAAAAAGGTGGGGAGACGGTGGCCTGCTTCATGAGCCACCATCTGGGCATGAGCCTGTGCGCTGCGGCCAACTGCCTCACAGGCGGCATCCTGCGGCGGCATTTCATGGCGGACCCGGCCATGGCGGCCTTCCGGCCGCTGCTGGCGGAGCGGGTGCCCCTGGGGGGCAGCCTTCTGCGCCGCAGCCGCAGCCCTATCTCCCGGCCGCCGGAGAGCCGACCGGACCAGCCCGTGTTCCGGTGGGAGGGGGCGGGCTATGCACCGGAGGCCCCGGCCTGGTTCCCCATGTCCAACGGCGTGTATACGCTCCTGGCCTGCGCCGACGGCGTCTGCCGGGCCCAGACGGCAGGGCTGCTGCTGTACCGTCCGGAGGGCTTTGCCCTGTCCGTGGACGGCATCCCCCTGACCCCCTCCCGGCGGGACGGGGCCTTTTACCCCTGGCGGTACGAGGGCGGCTGCGTCACCTATACCGCCCGGCGGGCGGACCGGGTGACATCGGCGTCCCTGGCGGTGGCCAGCGGAGAGCGGGGGGAGCTGCGGCGGATCACCGGACCCAGCGGCGGGCGGCTGGACGTGCGCTTTGAGCCCGTGCTGGCAAAGTCGGGGGACTTTGCGGCCCACCCGGCCTTCTGGCGGCTGGGCCTGGAGGTGACGGCCCGCCGAGGGACGGTGCTGGTGCGGCGGCTGGCCCGGGGGGATATGCCCGAGGCCTGGCTGTGCCTGGCCGCCACGGTGGAGCTGAAGATCGTCTCCGGCGCCGGGTGGCAGATGCACGGCCCGGTGGCGCTGACCGGGACGCTGCCGGAGGGCGGCTGCGGGGCGCTGGCGCTGTGCTTCGGACCTACCCGCCGGGAGGCGGAAGAGGGGGCGCGGCGCATCCTCACCGGGGGCCAGGCGGATATGGCGGGCTCCATGGCCTCCCTGCTGGGCATGAGCGAGAGCGGCATACGGGCGGCCTTCGCCCTGGCGTCGGCGGTGTGCTCGCCCCGGGTATCGGCCCGGCCGGGCGCCAGCCGGGCGGCGCTGTGGGAAAAGGGCCTGTCCGGGGACGTGCCCATCGTATATGTGCCCGTGGGCGAGGACCTGGACGAGGCCCGGCGGACCATCAAGCGCCACGCCCTGATCACCGCCTGCGGCGTCACGGCGGACCTGGTGCTGGACACCGGGGAGGCGGGGGAATACCTCCGCCCCAAAACGGAGACGCTGCGGCGGTATCTGGCCAAATACGGCCTGGGGACCTTCGAGGGGGTCCGGGGCGGCGTGTGGTTCACAGGGGGAGAGGCGCTGGCCGCGGCGGCGGTGCTGATCCCGGAGCCGGGCCAGGGGGAGCCGGGGGGCAGTCTGCCCGCCCTGACGTCGGCCCCGGTCCGGAGCCGGACGGCGCCGGAGGTCCGCTGGCTGGCCGGAGGCGCGGTGGGCTATGACACCCCGCCCCTGCCCCCCAGAGCCTGGTGCAACGTGCTGTCCAACGGCCGCTTCGGATACCTGGCGGCGGACTGCGGCACCGGATTTTTGTGGCTGGAGAACGCCCGGGAGTGCCCGGTGAGCCCCTGGCGCAACGACCCCACGTCCACCGACCGCGGCGAGACCCTGGAGCTGGTGACGGCCCAGGGACGGCGGAGCTTTTTCGCCGGAAAAGACCCCTGCCGCGTCGTCAACGGCTTTGGCTGGACCCGGTGGGAGCATGAGGACTATGCCCTCACGGCCTTCGTGCCCAACGGCTACCGGGCCCGGGTGATGCTGATCGAGGGGGGCGAGCAGGCCTATGTGAGCTGGCGCCTGCCCCTGACCATGGCCCCGGACGAGGCCGACGCGCCCTGCGTCATCACGGGCTGGGAGGAGGGGTGCCTCACGGCGGTCAACCCCCGGAGCCTGTATCCCGACGAGGTGTTCCGCGCCGTGTGCAGCCGGGAGTTTTCCGGCTTCACCGGGGACGAGGCGGCCTTTCTGGCGGGCCGGATGGACGGCCGGACCGGACCGGGGCTGCGGCCCTGCTTCGGGGCGCTGTGGAAGGGCGGCGGCGTGACCGTGCTGGTCTGCGGCTTTGAGAGCGCCGGGACATTGAAGGCGCTGGCGGACCCGGACCGGGCGGCCAAGGAGCTGCTGCGCGTCCGGGACAGCTGGCGCTCCGCCCTGGGCCGGGTGCATATCCGCACCCCGGACAAGGACCTGGACCGGATGATGAACGGCTGGGCGGCCTATCAGGCCCTGAGCTGCCGCATCCTGGGCAGGACCAGCTTGTATCAGAGCGGCGGGGCCTATGGCTTCCGGGACCAGCTGCAGGACGCGGTCGATCTCATCCTCATCAGTCCCGCCTGGGCCAAGGGGCACATCCTGACCTGCTGCGCCCGGCAGTTCCGGGAGGGGGACGTGCTCCACTGGTGGCACGAGACGCCGGACGGGCCCCGGGGCGTGCGGACCCGGTGCTCGGACGATCTCTTATGGCTGACCTGGGCGCTGTGCGAGTATGTGGAGAAGACCGGGGACGAGGCGCTGTGCGCCCGGACCGCCCCCTGGCTGGAGGCGCCGCCCCTGGCGTCGGGGGAGAGGGACCGATACTTTACCCCGGCCCGGTCCGGGGAGGAGAGCCCCGTGCTGGACCACGCCCGGGCGGCTCTGGACCGGGTCCTGGCCCGGGGCAGCGGTCCCCACGGGCTGCTGCGGATGGGCTCCGGCGACTGGAACGACGGCATGGACCGGGTGGGGGGCGAGAGCCAGTGGCTCACCTGGTTCTTCATCCACACGGCCCGGCGGTTCAGCGCGCTGCTGGCGCGGCTGGGCAGGCCCGACGGCCGCTATGAGAAAGCGGCCGCCGCCTGTGCGGCGGCCTCGGAACAGAGCTGGAACGGCAGCTGGTATCTCCGGGGCTGGTGGGCCGACGGCGCGCCCCTGGGCGGCGCCGGGGCCCCGGCCTGCGCCATCGACTCTGTGGCCCAGAGCTGGGCGTCCTTCAGCGGCATGGCGGACCCGGAGCGGGTGCGCACGGCCCTGCAGGCCGCAGCGGAGCACCTTTACGACCGGGCCCACGGCCTGGTGAAGCTGTTCGACCCGCCCTTTGCGGACAAAGGCCGGGACCCGGGATATATCCGCGCCTGCGGTCCGGGGTTCCGGGAAAACGGCGGACAGTATACCCACGGGGCGGTGTGGCTGGCCTCGGCCCTGCTGCGGGAGGGCTTCACGGACCTGGGCGCGGCCATGCTGCTGGACCTGCTGCCCGCCCGCCACCCCAAGGACCAGTGGGGCAACGAGCCCTA
>CANROZ010000001.1 GCA_947632365.1 uncultured Oscillospiraceae bacterium | reverse complement strand
ATATCCACCGTGACCACAGGCAGGGGATAGCGCTCCTGGGCCGCCACAGCCGCCGCCACGAAGTCGCTTCCCAGCTGGGAGGGGTCGTCCAGGCGGATGTTGAGCCCAGTCTTTACCCCGGGGCCGATGACCATGGGCTCCGTACCTGTGAGGGCCTGCAGCCCCTGGCGCAGGATCAGCGTCAGCTCCGGCACCACGGAGGAGAGGATGCACCCCTCCAGCGCGCCGCAGTCCACGCCCTTCTGCTCCAGCAGCAGGCGCATGAGCGCGGCGTATTCGTCTGCGGTGCGGGTCTTGGCGGTGGCCATCTGGCAGGAGAAGAGCTCCTCGCCCTCCCGGATGCCCGCCAGGGTGATATGGCTGTTGGAAAGATCGACGGTCAGGATCATTTTTATCACTTCCTGCCTATAGATTAGCAGATAATCCCACCGCTGTCAAAGGGTCATGTGCCTGCCCATGGCGGCGCAGTAGAGCGCCAGTCCTGCGGCCATGGAGAGGACCAGGGCGGCGACACTCGCCTCCGCTCCGGTGAAGGCACCGATCAGCCGGGCCGCAGCGCCGCCCAGCACCGCCCAAAAAAGGGCCAGCGCTGTCTTTTTCCCCGGCAGGCGGAAGCCGGATACTTTTTTCAGCCGCCACATGCTCAGCGCGAAGTTGAAAACTTCCGTGAAGCAGATGACGAAGATATACGCCCCCAGCCCCCATCGGGGCAGCAGCACCCACACCAGCAGGGCGGAAAGCCCCACGTCCGCGATGTTCACCACCATGCAGAACATCATCTCGCCAAGACCCTTCAGGCAGCCGTCCGTGGCCATATCCATATACATCACAGGCACGATCAGGGCGAACAGCCGTATATATCGCCCCGCCTGCTCAGAACTATATAGCGCCATGCCCAGGTGATCGCCCATGAAAAAGAGAAGGCTCGCCGTGATCCCGGAGAAGAGCCAGCCCTTCCACAGCACGTCCTCCGTCACGCGGCGAATGCTCTGGGTCTGGCGCTGCATCTGCTTTTCCGTGAGCTTTGGCACGATGAGCTCCGCCACCGCCATCATCAGGCAGGAGGGGAACAGCACCACAGGCAGGGCCATGCCCTGGATGACGCCGTAGCCCGCCAGGGCGGTGTCCGCCGAGAGCCCGGAGGCCCGCAGCCCCCGTGGCACCAGCAGATGCTGGAGGGTGGAAAGGCCGCTCCTGGCATAGGAGGCCGCCGCCAGGGGCAGCGCGATGCGCAGCAGCCTGGCCCCCATGCCCGGGGGCGGCGGGGCGTGTTTCTGCCGTGTGATGCCGTGGCGATGACGGTCCGTGCCGTAGGCCAGCGCCAGGGCCAGCACGCCGAATCCCTCGCCTATGAGGGAGCCGCCCGTGATGACCGCCACGGCCGATTCCAGATTCCCCGCGGGGCCTGTCATGAGCATAGCGGCGGTGACGCCGATGGTGATGAGCTGCTGGCAGACGGACACGGCCACGCTCTTCCACACCCGGCCAACGGCGGTGAAATAGCCGTGCATCACCGAGTCGATCCCGGTCAGGGGCATGGTGAGAGCCAACAGCGTCAGGGGCCGGACAGTGCGGGCGTCCTCCAGCCAGAGAAAGCCCAGGGGCTGAGCGGTGAGCAGCAATATGAGCCCGGCTGCCAGGCCGAAGAAGAGCCCATACAGCATGCTCTCCCGCAGGGCCTGCGCCGCGCCGTGGGGACGGCCCAGGCCGTTTTCCTCCGATGTGAGCCGGGTCACGGCGTAGCGGCTGCCGGACATGGCCACTGTCACGGCCAGGCCGTTGACGCTCATCACCAGCTGGAAAAGGCCGATCCCGGCCTCGCCGATGCGGCCCACCAGCCATATCTGCCAGATCATACCCACGAACCGCATGGCCAGGCCGGAGGCGGTGAGCAGTACGGTATTGAAAGCGAGGGTCCTGTCCTGAAGCACGGGCCCACCTCCTGAACGCTGCCCTTGCGTAAAACGGGCAAAATGGTTATAATCACTATATGGGACAAAACGTTGACTTATGTTGAGGTCAGATATGGGCGCTGTGTCGGAAAAAATGAAGACGGCCCGGCTGCCCTTTGCGGCGGCGGTGATCGTGGCGGGGGGCTCCGGCAGTCGTTTCGGCGGCGATAAGCTGATGGCGGACCTGGGGGGCATGCCCGTACTGGCCCGCACGCTGTTGGCCTTTCAGCGGACGGACACCGTGACCGCTATCGTGGTGGCCGCCCGGGCGAACGCGCTGGAGGGCGTACGGGCGCTGGGGCGGCAATACGGCGTCAGCAAGTTGACGGCGGTGGTCCCCGGCGGGGACACCAGGGCCCGGTCCTGCCTGGCCGGGGTGATGGCCGTGCCGCCGGAGGCGGAGCTCATCGCTATCCACGACGGGGCCCGGCCCCTGGTGACGGAGCAGGTCATCCTGGACGGGCTGTGGACCGCCTACCGCCATCTGGCGGCGCTGCCGTGTCTGCCCGTGCGGGACACGGTGAAGCAGGCGGCGGACGGGGTGGTGACGGCCACGCCGGACAGGCGCAGCCTTTTTGCAGCCCAGACGCCCCAATGCTTTCAGGCGGACCTGATCCGGGCGGCCCTCACGGACGCGGACAGGAATGCCCCGGATGTCACGGACGACTGCCTGGCCGTGGAGCGCATCGGGGGGAAGATATATCTCTCCCGGGGCAGCGAGGAGAACATCAAGATCACCACGCCGCTGGATCTGCGCATCGCGGAAATGATATTGCAGGAGAGGGAACGCATATGAGGATCGGACACGGTTATGACGCCCACCGCCTGACGGAGGGCAGAAAGCTCATCCTGGGCGGGGTGGAGATACCCTTTGGGAGGGGCCTGCTGGGCCACTCGGACGCGGACGTGTTGCTCCACGCCCTGGCGGACGCCATCCTGGGCGCGGCGGCGCTGGGGGACATCGGCCATCTCTTTCCCGACAGCGACCCCGCCACGGAGGGCATCGACAGCCGCGTCATTCTGCGCACGGCGGTGAAAATGGCCGCGGAGCTTGGCTACGGTGTGGAGAACTGCGACGTGACCGTCATCGCCCAGCGGCCGAAGCTGGCGCCCTTCCTGGAGCGGATGCGCGCCAACATCGCCACGGACCTGGGGGTGGATATCTCCGCTGTCAGCGTGAAGGCCACCACCGAGGAGCAGATGGGCTTCACCGGGTCCGGAGAGGGCATCAGCGCCCATGCCGTGGTACTGCTGCACTGACGCAGAACCAAATACAGCGCCTCCCGCATACAATGGTGCGTAACCAGTGCGGGAGGTCTTTTTATGCACTATCTGTTGACATTCCGAAGCCTGACCTATGCCCAGCGGGCGGCGCGGGTGCTGGAGCGGGCGGGCATTACGGGAACGGTCTCCCGGGTACCGAAGGCTGCGGCCGCCCATGGCTGCGCCTACTGCGTCATCATCGGCGCCCACCACCGGGACAGATCGCTGCCGCTGCTCTCCTCCGCGGGCCTCTCCCCGGAGCGGGTGCTGCTGCGCCACCCCGACGGGACGCTGGAGGCGGCGGTATGATCTATCTGGACAGCGCCGCTACATCGTTTCAGAAGCCCGCCGCCGTCCGCTACGCGGTGTGCGAGGCCATGGGCACCATGTCCAGCCCTGGGCGGGGCGGCTATGAGAGCGCGATGCTGGCCGCCGAGGCGGTGCTGGACTGCCGCACCGCGCTGGCGGACCTTTTCTGTGTGAAGGACCCGGAACGGGTGGTGTTCACCTCCAGCGCCACCCACGGCCTGAACGCCGCTATCCGCTCCCTGGTGAGGCCGGGGGACCCGGTGGTCATCTCCGGCTATGAGCATAACGCCGTATGGCGGCCCTTATGGGGCATCGGCGCGGACATCCGGGTGGCGGCCTCGCCGCTCTTTGAGCCGGAGGCGGCGGTGGAGGCCTTCCGGCGGATGCTGCCGGGGGCAAAGGCCGCCGTCTGCACCCAGGTATCCAATGTGTTCGGCTATATACTGCCCATCCGTGAGATCGCGGCGCTGTGTCGGGAGGAGGGTGTGCCGCTGATCGTGGACGCCTCCCAGGGGGCGGGATCTGTGGGACTGGACTTTGACGGCTTGGGCTGCGCTTTTGCCGCCATGCCAGGACACAAGGGCCTGCTGGGTCCCCAGGGGACGGGAGTACTCCTGTGCCGCGACAGCAGAGTCGAGCCGCTATTGTACGGCGGCACCGGGTCCATGAGCCGGGAGGCGGCCATGCCCGACTTTCTCCCGGACCGCATGGAGGCGGGCACCCATAATGTGCCCGGCATCGCCGGATTGCTGGCCGGGGTGCGGTGGCTGCAAATGAGGACCTGCCCGGCGGTGCTGTATCATGAGCGGGCGCTGCTGGCGGCATTTTCCGCCGCCCTCGCCGACGACAGCCGCGTCCGGCAATTCCGGGCAAAAGACCCGTCGCAGCAGGCAGGGGTCCTGTCGGTGCAGCTGCGGGGCTTGGACTGCGAAGAGGCGGCTGCGCGGCTGGCTGAGCGGGGCGTGGCGGTACGGGCTGGGCTCCATTGTGCGCCTCTGGCCCACCGCACGGCGGGCACGCTGGAGGAGGGGACGGTTCGGTTCAGCTTCTCGCCCTTCAACACCGAGCGGGAGGTACTTCTGGCGGCCCGGGCAGTGAAAGATATCCTGAAATAGTCGAAACTTTTGAAACGCGGCGCTGGCATGGTCACAGCGCCGCGTTTTTCCATGTCCGGAGGGCGGATGTTTGGAAGAAATTATGTTGCCAAGCACACAAATTTGTAATATAATACTAAGTTGACATAGAGTAAGTGACGGTATGGCGCGATGAGCAATTTTGTTTCAAATGTGAATGATTCCCTGCGGCTGCTGCTGTCCATGAGCCTGTCCGACGTGCTGGATGTGCTGGTGGTGGCCGTGGCGGTGTACGGTGCGATCTCTTTCATCCGCCGTACCAACTCCATCCGGGTCGCCCAGGGCATCTTGCTGCTGCTGGTGGCGCTGGGGCTGGCCAGTATCCTGAAGCTGTCTCTGACCAGCTTCCTGCTGCGCCAGATATTTGAGATCGGCGTGCTGGCGATGGTGATCCTGTTCCAGCCGGAGATACGCCGCGCCCTGGAGCGTGTGGGCTCGTACAAATTTTTCTCGCTGTTCGGCCGTCAGGTCGGCGGACAGCCGCTGGAGCGGACCATCACCAAGACCGTCTACGCCTGTGAGAGCATGGCCCGGGAGCGGGTGGGGGCGCTGATCGTTTTCGAGCGGGACAACCATCTGATGGGGATCGTCATGGACCCGGGCACCGAGATCGACGCTCAGGTGTCCACAGAGCTGCTGCGCAATATCTTTTACAAGGGCTCGCCGCTGCACGACGGCGCCGTGATCATCCGGGAGGGACGGCTGGCCGCGGCGGGCTGCATGCTGCCGCTGACGGAAAAGCCGAATCTGAGCCGGGACCTGGGTACCCGCCACCGGGCCGGCCTTGGCATGAGCGAGCGATCTGACGCGGTGGTAGTGATCGTGTCGGAGGAGACCGGCAGTATCAGCGTAGCGGTGGACGGCCTTCTGAAGCGCCACCTCTCCGGGGATTTGCTGGAGGAACAGCTCCGGCGCGAGCTGCTCCCGGCGGAGGACGGCGGAGCCGGACAGAGACATCTGGAGCGGCTGAAGAAGATATTTTCGGGAAAAAAACCGGAGAAGGTGAGCAAGGATGCAGAGCAAAACAGGGATCAATAAGCTGCTGGACAGCCGTCTGTTCTGGGCGGTGCTGAGCCTGTGTGTGGCCTTGCTGGGGTGGTTATACTACACCTCGAACTGGACCGTATCGAAGACGAAGACCTTCTATGGCGTGGAGGTCGCTTTCACAGGCCAGGACGCCATGCGGGACACCCTGAACATGGTGGTGTCCGATCAGGACGCCACTACCGTGAACGTCACATTGCGGGGCACCCGCCGGGAGATCGACAGCATCACCAGCGACGATCTGCGGGCGGTGGTGAACCTGACCAATGTCACCCGTGCCGGATACCGGGCCATGGCCTATACCATCTCCTATCCCTCCACGGTGGATCAGAGCAATATCCAGGAGACATCCAAATCGCCCTCCACCATCGGCTTGCAGATCAGCAAGCTCTCCACCAAGAGCATCCCGGTGACGGGCTCCTTCGAGGGCACCGTGGCGGAGGGATACATGGTGGACGCCTCCGAGATGAGCTTTGACCCGGCCAACGTGACCTTCACCGGGCCGGAGGAGGAGCTGGAGCAGATCAGCAAGGTCATGGTGGTGGTCGGCCGGGACGAGGTGAGCTCGGCGTTCTCCGGCGAGGCCAACTACCAGATACAGGACGCGGACGGCGATCTGCTGGAATTTGAAGACGTGCAGGCGGATACGTCATCCGTCACCGTCACGGTCCCCGTGAGCACCATCAAGGAGGTGGCGCTGGTGGTGACCCTGGTGGACGGCGGCGGCGCCACCTCGGCCAATGTGATATCCGATATCCAGCCCCAGACCATCACCATCGCCGGCGACGCGGCCACCCTGGACGGGCTGAACAGCATCTCCCTGGCCACCATCCGCCTGGCGGATTATCTCACGTTCCCCACGGCGGAGTACAACATCGTGCTGCCAAACGGTGTGGAGTGCGTCTCGGGCGATCTGACGGCCACGGTGAGCCTGGAGTTCACAGGTCTGACCTACAACACCTTCGTGGTGGAGAATCTGTCCACTACAGACCCGCCGGAGGGGTACACCTGCCAGGTGGTGGAACCGCTGAAGGTGGTCACCGTGCGGGCGCCGTCCCAGGTGTTCGACCGGATCAAAGCCAACAACATCCGCATCGTGGCGGATATCTCCGAGGCGCCGCTAGGCCGCTCCAGAGTATCCACTACTGTGTATGTGGACGGCTTTGAGAGCGCCGGAGCGGTGGGCTCCTATCCCATCTATGTACAGTTGGAGGAAGAATGATGACCCAGACCGGAGTTGTGACAAAGCTGCTGGACAAGGGCCTGGCAGAGGTGGCCGTGGAGCGGGTGACCGCCTGCGCCCACTGCTCGGGCTGCGGCGAATGCATCTACGGCAAGCAGCTCTATGTGGAGGCGGCCAATAAGATATATGCCAAGCCCGGCGAGCGGGTGGTGCTGGAGAGCTCCACCACCACCATCATGAAGGTGACGCTGCTGATCTATATGCTCCCGGTGCTAACGTTCTTTTTGGGCTATGCCATCGGAGCGCTGCTGAAGCTGGACCAGGAGGGCTGCATCATATCCAGCGCCGTCGGTCTGTCGGTGGGCGTGCTGATCAGCGTGGAGCTGGGCAAGCGCTTCAAGAAGATCGATTACAGCATCACCGGATACTATAAGCGCTGATGTACGGCTACGTCCGTCCGGTGAAGGGCGAGCTGAAGGTCTCGGAATTTGAGCGCTTTCAGGGCGTCTACTGCGGACTGTGCCACGAGCTGGCCCGGCGGTACGGCTTTTGCAGCCGCTTTCTGGTCAACTACGATTTCACCTTCCTGGCCATGCTCCTGGCGGGGGACGAGCAGCCATGCACCTGCCCCCGCCGCTGTCCCGCCCATCCTTTTCGTCAGACGGTTTGCCTGGAGCGGTCCGAGAGCCTGCAAACGGCGGCGGACATGACGGTGATCCTGGGCTGGTGGAAGCTGGCCGACGGGGCGGAGGACAAGTCCTTTCCCACGAGCTTTGCTTATAAGCTCGCCTGCGCGGCGCTGAAAGGCGCCTATAAAAAGGCGGCGGCCCGCCAGCCGGATTTTGCCGCGGCGGTGGAGCAGCAACTGGCCGCGCTGCGGAAGCTGGAAAAAGAGCGGTGCGCCAGTCTGGACGAGGCGGCGGACAAATTCGCCTGCATCCTCCGCACCATCGGTCAGGGCCGCCGGACGGAGGAGGAAAAGCGCGTCACAGGGCAGCTTTTGTATCATCTGGGCCGGATCATCTATATCCTGGATGCGGCGGACGATCTGGCGGAGGATATAAAGTCTGGCGCCTATAACCCCCTGTACGGCCGCTTCACTCCTGTGGACGGAAAGCTGTCATCGGAGGATGAGAGGACGCTGCGGACCAGCCTGCAGCTTTCCCATAACGCCCTGGTCAGCGCCTATGTCCTGATGGAGGAGAACGCCTATTCCGGCATCCTCTCCAACATCGTCTATCTCGGTCTCCCGGCGGCGACCCAGGCGGTCTTTGCCGGGACATGGAACGCCTCGGCGAAATTACACAGAGAACGGAGAAGCGTATGAACGATCCTTACAGCGTATTGGGCGTATCCCCCCAGGCCAGCGACGACGAAGTCAAAAAGGCCTATCGCGACCTGGCCCGGAAGTACCATCCCGACAACTACCACGACAATCCACTGGCGGATCTGGCCTCTGAGAAGATGAAGGAGATCAACGAGGCATACGACGCCATCACCAAGAGCCGTGAGCAGAGCGGCGGCCGATTTTCCAGCGGCTATTCCTACGGCTATGGCGGCAGCGCCTATCAGAGCCAAGGTGCCGGGCAGCAGTACGCGGGCAGGAACGCGCAGTATGTCCAGATACGGAACCTCATCAACGCCAACAACCTGGCCCAGGCCGAGGCCATGCTGAACGCCATCGGCAACCACGACGCGGAGTGGTATTACCTCATGGGCAGCGTGTACTGGCGCAAGGGCTGGATGGACCAGGCCGGGCAGTATTTCCGCACGGCGGCCACCATGGAGCCGGGCAACGTGGAGTACCGCAACGCGGTGCAGTACATGAATCAGGGCGGCCAGGCGTACCGTCCCGCCGGGGGCATGGATATGATGGGCAGCGACGCGGCCTGCAACATGTGCCAGAACCTGATCTGCGCAGACTGCTGCTGCGAGATGATGGGCGGCAACCTGATCCCCTGCATCGGCTGTCGATGAGAAGATGAACGCTTCTGCGAAAAAAATGGCCCGGCTGGCGATCCTGACAGCCATGGGCGTCATTTTGATGCTGCTGGGCAATGTGATCCCCGCAGGCCGCATTGCCTTGGTGGCGCTGGCCAGCCTTCCGGTGTGCGTGGCGCTGATGATGTACGGTATCGGCTGGGCGCTGGGCGTGTTTGCCGTGACGGCGGCGCTGTGCGCGTTGCTCTGGCCCGGCGGGAGCGCCATCATGTACGCCGCCTTTTTCGGCTACTACCCGGTGGCCAAGAGCCTCTTTGAGCGCATCCACAACAAATATATCTGCTGGGCATGTAAGTTCGCCCTGTACACGGCGGTGTTCGCGCTCTACTGGATGCTGGCGCTAGCGCTGTTCTCCTTCACGGGCCGGGAGCTGCCCTGGTACATACTCTATCCCCTGGGGGCCGTGGTGTTCTGGCTGTACGATCAGGCCTATGCCACGCTCATTCGTTTCTATCTGGTGAAGATCGCGAGGTATTTTGAATGATCAAGAGCATGACAGGCTACGGCGGCGCGAAGGGCGAGGTGAAGTCCATCACCGTCACGGCGGAGCTGAAAAGCGTCAACAACCGCTATCTGGACGTGTCTGTGCGCCTGCCAAAGAGCTGTCTCTTTGCCGAGGAGGCTGTGCGCACCGCGGTGGCGGGCACCATCAGCAGGGGCAAGGTGGACGTGTTCATCACGGTGGATACCTCCCAGGCGGAGCAGGCCGTCATCCGGGTGAACGATAACCTGGCAGCGGCCTATCTGAAGGCCGTGCGGGACACGGCCGATAAGTACGGCCTGGACGGGGATATCTCCGCACTGAGTCTGGTACGGTTCCCCGAGGTGCTGTCCGCCGACAAGACGGATGCGGACCGGGACGTGCTGGTGGAGGCCATCACCGCTGTTTTGGGCCAGGCGCTGACAGAATTTGACGCCATGCGCGCCCGGGAAGGGCGTAAGCTGGCGGAGGATATCGGCGGAAAGCTGGAGAATCTGGAGGCCATGGTGGCCGCGGTGGAGAAGCGCTCCCCGGAGACCGTGGCGGAATACCGGGAAAAGCTGCTGGGCCGGATGCAGGAGGTCCTGGCCGACGCCAATGTGGACGAGAGCCGCATCCTGCAGGAGGCGGCCATCTACGCGGACAAGGTGGCCGTGGACGAGGAGACGGTGCGGCTGCGCAGCCACATCGCCCAGTTCCGGATGCTGCTGGAGGGCGGCTCACCTGTGGGGCGGAAGCTGGACTTTCTCACCCAGGAGATGAACCGGGAGGCCAATACCACAGGTTCCAAATGTGCGGACAGCGATATCGCCCGGACGGTCATCGACATGAAGGCGGAGCTGGAAAAGATCCGCGAGCAGATACAGAACATCGAGTGAGGGGACCCTATGAAGTTGATTCCCATTGGTTTCGGCAGCTACATCTCTCTGGCGCGGCTGGTGGCCGCGGTGGACCCGGACTCTAACCCCATCAAGCGGGTGGTGTCCCAGGCGAAGGACGACGGCAAGCTCGTAGACGCCACCTATGGCCGCAAAACGGAGGCGGTGCTCATCATGGACAACGGCGCCGTCATCCTCTGTCCGCTGACGCCGGAGGAGGTCGCGGCCCGGGCGTCTTCCGGTGAGAAGGAGGGCGGACATGAGAGCTGAGCGAGGCATACTGATCGTACTGTCCGGTCCATCCGGCGCCGGAAAGAGCACGGTGATCAAAAGTCTGATGAAGCGCCGGAGCGACATCCGCTTTTCCGTCTCCGCCACCACGCGGCAGCCCCGCCCCGGCGAGAGAGACGGAGAGGATTATTTTTTCATCACCCGTGAGGCCTTTGATGAACTCATCGCCCAGGACGCCTTTCTGGAGCACGCGGAATATGTGGGCAACTGCTACGGCACCCCCGCCGCGCCTGTAGAGAAGGACCTGGCGGCGGGCTATAATGTACTGCTGGACATCGAGGTCCAGGGAGCGGCCCAGGTGATGGCCAAGCGGCCCGACGCGGTGAGCGTGTTCCTTTGTCCCCCCAGTCTGGCGGAACTGGAGCGGCGGCTCCGGGGCCGGGGCACTGACAGCGAGGAGAAGATCGTCGGTCGGCTCAAGACCGCCCGGCAGGAATATAAATTGCTGGACCAATACGCTTATATCGTCGTGAACGACGACGCAGATACAGCCGCCGCAGAGCTGGACGCCATCATCACCGCTCACCTCTGCCGCAGCGAGAACCGCATCCAATTCATTGCAGACGCAAAAGGAGAAGAACTGTCATGATGCTTTATCCCCCCGTAGCCGATCTGGTGGACAAGGTCGGCAGCCGTTACGCACTGATCAACCTGGTGGCCAAGCGGGCCCGCAGCATCTCCGCCGAGGCGGAGCGCAACGGCGAGTCCCTCACGAAAAAGCCTGTTTCCTCGGCCATCGACGAGGTATATACCGGAAAGCTGACCATGGAGTCCGATGAGAAAGAGGACGAGGCCTGACCGCGGCGAACGCCGCCCCCCATAGGAGCATTTTTTGACGAAGCAGCTGACAGCACGCATAGCCGTCTCGGACGTCACATACTGGGTGGACCGACCCTACACATACGCCGTGCCTGACAGGCTGGCGGGGACGGTCCGCCCAGGTGTGCGCGTGGCGGTCCCCTTTGGGGGCAGCCGCCCCCGGGAGGGGGTGGTCCTAGCCATGGGCGGCGAGACCGACAAACGGCTGAAAAGCGTTTTGGAGGTGCTGGACGAGGAGCCGCTGCTGTCCGAGACCCAGATCAAGCTGGCCCTTTGGATGCGGGAACGGTTTTTCTGCACGGTCATGGACGCAGTGCGGGCCATGCTCCCGGCGGGTCTGTGGTACCGGGTCTGGCCGATCTATTGCCTGGCACCGGACATGGACCGGGACAGTGCCTATGCCCTCGCCGCCGGGAAAGCCGAAGCGCTGGTGCTGGACGCGGTCACGGGCCACGGCGGCCGATGTGAGCTGGCCGACATCGAGGCGGTCTTTGGCGCGAAGAACCCCGGTCCCGCGCTGGCAGGACTCGTCAAAAAGGGCGTTCTGGTGACGGAGGCGGGCGCCTCCCGCCGTGCCGGGGACAGGACCGTCCTGCGGGCGTCGCTGGCCGTCTCCCCCCAGGAGGCCATCGCCCAGGCGGAGAAGAACAGCCGCGCTGTCCGGCAGGCCGCCGTACTGCGGGTGCTGGCAGAGATGGGCCGGGCCAGCGTGGCGGACCTGTGCTACTTCACCGGGGCCGGACGGGAGACCGTCAAGCGCTTGGAGGAGAAGGGGCTCGTCACCCTCACCCGGGAGGCGGTATACCGCAGGCCGGACTATGAGACGGGCCGGGCAAGACCGCTGCCTGTGCTGAACCAGGCCCAGAGAGCGGCCTATGAGGGCATATTGTCCCTGGCGGACGGAACGGCCCGGGCGGCGCTGCTCTTTGGCGTCACGGGCAGCGGCAAGACCACCATCTATATCCACCTCATCCAGGAGATGCTCCGCCGGGGCAAGAGCGCTATCTTCCTCGTGCCGGAGATCGCCCTGACGCCCCAGATGCTCCAGACCTTTTCCTCCCATTTTGGCGACAGCATCGCGGTGCTCCACTCGTCCCTCTCCATGGGGGAGCGGTATGACGAGTGGAAGCGCATCCGGGACCGGGAGGCACGGGTGGTCATCGGCACCCGCAGCGCCATATTCGCCCCGGTTTCGGACCTGGGGGCCGTCATCATCGACGAGGAGCAGGAGGACACCTATAAATCCGAGACCAGTCCCCGCTATCATGCCCGAGACGTGGCGAAATTCCTCTGCGCCCGCTCCGGCGCGCTGCTGCTGCTGGGCAGCGCCACGCCGAACGTCTGCTCCCGATATTATGCCCAGACGGGGCGCTACAGCTTTTTCACCCTTCCGGAGCGCTACAACGCCATGCATCTGCCCCAGGTGCAGATCGCGGATATGCGTAAGGAGCTGAAAAGCGGCAATATGACCAGCATCTCGTCCCTTTTGCGGGAGGAGCTGGCGGAGAACATCCGCCGGGGAGAGCAGTCCATCCTGTTCATCAACCGCCGTGGCGCCAGCAAACTGGTGACTTGCAGCGAGTGCGGGTATACTTATAAGTGTCCCAACTGCACCGCCTCGCTGACTTACCACAGCGTGGGTGATCGGCTCATGTGCCACTACTGCGGCCATGTACAGCGGGTGGACCGGACCTGCCCGGCCTGCGGCGGCAAGCTGAGCTATGTGGGCACGGGCACCCAGCGGGTGGTCCAGGAGCTCCAGGAGCTTTTTCCCGACACGGCGGTGCTGCGCATGGATACGGACGCCCTGGCCCCGGTGGGCAGCCACCGGACCCTTTTTGAGCAGTTCCGGGTCCAGCACATCCCCATCCTGGTGGGCACCCAGATGGTCACCAAGGGATTGAATTTTGAGAATGTGACCCTGGTGGGGGTGCTGAACGCCGACCAGAGCCTATACAGCAGCGACTACCGGGCGGGGGAGCGGACCTTCTCCCTGATCACCCAGGTCATCGGCCGCAGCGGGCGGTTTGAAAAGCCCGGCCGGGCGGTGATCCAGACCTTCACCCCGGAGAACCAGATCATACGCCAGGCAGCCCGCCAGGACTATGACAGCTTCTATGAGGGAGAGATCGGCCTGCGCCGTGTGGCGGGCTCGCCGCCCTTTGCGGACCTTTTCGTGCTGACGGCGGTGGGCACCGACGAGAGCGCGGTGATCCGCTGCTGCGGGGATATCCGCGCGGAGCTCTCCCGCCTGCTGCGGGAGGAGCCGGGGGCCAAGGTCCTGGGTCCGGCGCCGCTGCCTGTGGCCAGGGTGAACAACGCCTGGCGGTACAGGGTGACGGTGAGCTGTCTCAGCTCCAGGACCGTTCGTGCCGCCGTAGACCGGGCTCTGATGCTTTTCAACGACGGAAAACGATACAAGGGCGTGTCCGTATACGCGGATCTCGACCCACTGAACTGACAGGAGGTCAACTACGATGGCCCTGCGCAACATATTGATGGAAGGCGACGAGACACTGACGAAGCGCTGCCGCCCCGTGACCGATTTCAACCAGCGGCTCCATACGCTGCTGGATGACATGGCCGAGACCATGCAGTCCGCCAATGGCGTGGGCCTTGCCGCGCCCCAGGTGGGTGTGCTGCGCCGGGCCGTGGTGGTGCTAGAGACCAACACGCCGGAGGGCGAGGAGCACGTCATCGAGCTGGTCAATCCCCAGATCATCGAGACGGAAGGGGAGCAGGAGGGCCCGGAGGGCTGCCTGTCTGTGCCCGGCTCCTTCGGCATGGTGAAGCGTCCCGCCCGGGTGAAGGTCCGGGCCCAGGACCGGAACGGGGAATTTTTTGAGGTGGAGGGCGTCGATCTGACCGCCCGGGCGTTCTGCCATGAGTGCGACCACCTGGACGGGCATATGTTCACGGAGCTGTGCGACCACATCATGTCCGACGAGGAGCTGGAGGCATATTACGGCAAAGAGGACGAAGCATGAGGATCGTTTTCATGGGCACGCCGGATTTTGCGGCGGTCTGCCTGCAAAAGCTCATAGACGAGGGCTTTGACGTGGCAGGCGTGTTCTGCCAGCCGGATAAGCCCCGGGACCGGGGCCACAAGCTGGCTGCCTGCGCCGTGAAGCAGACGGCGCTGGCGGCGGGCCTGCCCGTATACCAGCCAGAGAAGCTGCGGGACGGCACGGCCCTGGCCGCGCTGCGGGACCTGGCGCCGGACCTGATCGCGGTGGTGGCCTACGGGCGCATCCTGCCGGACGACATCCTGGTGCTGCCCCGGTACGGCTGTGTCAATGTCCACGGCTCGCTACTGCCCAAATACCGGGGCAGCGCCCCTATCCAGCGGGCGGTGCTCAGCGGCGACGAGATCACTGGCGTGACCACCATGTATCTCTCCTCCGGCATGGACGAGGGAGACATGATATTTTCCGCCGAGACGGCCATCGGGGAGACGGAGACCAGCGGTCAGCTCTTTGACCGCCTGGCGCCCATGGGCGCGGAGCTGCTGGTGAAGACCCTCCGCGCCATCGGAGACGGCAGCGCCCCCCGCATCCCCCAGGACAGCGGCCAGGCTACCTACGCGCCGCCTCTCAGCCGGGAGGAGTCGCCTATCGACTGGACCCAGTCCGCCCGGATGGTATGCAAACATATCTACGGCATGCAGCCCTGGCCCTGCGCCACGACGGAGCTGGGCGGGACATCGTTCAAGATATTCGGCGCCGAAAAGACGGCGCATACCACCGCCAAAGCGCCGGGCACGGTGCTATCCGCCGGGAAGGCGGGCATCGAGGTGGCCTGCAGCGGGGGAGAGACGGTGCTCATCACCCAGCTGCAGGCGGCCGGAGGCAAGCGCATGGCGGCGGGGGCCTGGCTGCTGGGCCACCCCATGGAGGTCTGACCATGCCGAGACGCGCGGCGCTGGAGGCGCTAGAGCGCTTCCGGCGGGATTCCGCCTGGAGCCGCCAGGTGCTGGACGCTTTGGCGGGAAAGTACGGGCTGGATCGCCGGGACACGGCGCTGGCCGCCCGGATGTTTTACGGCGTGCTGCAAAACCTCGCCCTGTGCGATCACTATATCGACGGCTGCATCCGGGGAAAGCTGGAGCCCAAGGTGCGGGACATCCTGCGCCTGGGGAGCTACCAGGTCCTGTTCATGGATAAAGTGCCGGACAGCGCGGCGGTGGATGAGTCCGTGAAGCTCTGTCGGAGCCTGGGTTATGCCCGGGCGGCGGGGCTGGTGAACGCGGTGCTGCGCCGTCTGAGCCGGGAAAAGAGCGCCTTGCCGCCCATCCCGGACCAGGGCACGGCGGCCTATCTCTCCGTCCGATACAGCCACCCGCTATGGCTGGTGGAGGAACTGATGGCCCTGCGAGGCTACGATGGGGCGGAGGCGGTCCTGCGGGCTGACAACAGCGAGCCGCCTGTGTATGTGTGGCCCAACACCTGTCGCTGCACGGCCGAGGAGATGGCCGCCCTCGTTCCGGTGCGCCGGACGAATGCCGGGCTGGCGCTGGAGCGGACCGGGGATATCACCGATACGGAGGCCTTTCAAAAAGGGCTATTCTATGTGCAGGACCCGGCGGCCCACGCCGCCGTGGAGGCCGCGGACCTTGCGCCGGGCATGCGGGTGCTGGACGCCTGCGCCGCTCCGGGCGGCAAGAGCTTCGCCGCCGCCATCGCCATGGGCGGCAAGGGCTCTGTGACGGCCCGTGACATCCTGGCCAAAAAGCTGGCCCTGGTGGCGGAGGGGGCGGCCCGCATGGGCCTCAATTGCATCCGCTGCGAGCCAGGGGACGCCCGGGATACCAAGGCAGGCGGTTACGACGTTGTGTTTGCGGACGTGCCCTGCAGCGGTATGGGCGTCATCCGCAAAAAACCGGATATCCGCTATCGGGATGAAAGGGACCTGACTTCACTGCCGGAGCTGCAAATGGAGCTGCTGGAGGCCATCGCCCGGGCCGTGGAGCCCGGCGGGCGGCTCGTATACTCCACATGCACCTGGCGCAAAGCGGAGAACGAAGCCGTTACGGAGGCGTTTTTGCGCGCCCACAGCGACTTTTTCAAGGTCACGGAACGGACCTTCTGGCCCGACCTGGACGAAACGGACGGATTTTATATATGCCGGATGGACCGAGCAAAAAGGATATAAAGTCTATGCTCCCGGCGGAGCTGGCGGCCGACTTTCAGCAGATGGGTCTGCCGGGCTACCGGGCGCAGCAGGTGTCCCGCTGGCTGGGCCGGGGCGTCGCCTCCTTTGAGGAGATGACCGATCTGGGCCGAGATCTGCGCCAGCGGCTGGCGGAGCGGTATACGATCCCGTGCCTTGCCATGGTCCGGCGGCAGGTTTCCGCCCATGACGGTACGGAGAAGTATCTCTGGCGTCTGCCGGACGGGGAGAGCGTGGAGACCGTGTTCATGCGGTACAAGCACGGCAATTCCGTGTGCATCTCCTCCCAGGTGGGCTGCCGCATGGGGTGCGCTTTCTGCGCCAGCACCATCGGCGGTAAGGTCCGGGACCTGGCGGCCTCGGAGATGCTGGATGAGGTGATCCGCACGGGCCTGGCCGCAGGGGACCGGGTGGACAGCATCGTGCTCATGGGCATCGGCGAGCCGCTGGATAATTTTGACAATGTGATCCGGTTTTTGCAGCTGGTCAACGACCCGTCCGGGCCCAATATCGGCATGCGGCACATCTCTCTTTCCACCTGCGGTCTGGTGGAAGCGATTGACAAACTGGCCGCTCTTCATTTACAATTGACTTTGTCCGTGTCGTTGCACGCGCCGGACGACGAGACGCGCTCCAGGCTGATGCCCGTCAACAGGGGGTACGGCGTGGACGCGCTGTTCGACGCCTGCGAACGGTATTTTGCCGTGACCGGGCGGCGCGTCTCCTTTGAATACGCCATGGTGCGGGATGTGAACGACACCCCCCGCCATGGGGATATGCTGGTCAGGCGTCTGCGGGGCACCGGGTCCCATGTGAACCTGATCCGGCTCAACTATGTATCGGAGCGCGGTCTGATGCCCTCTTCGGAGGAGACGGTCCGCGCCTTTGCCCAGCGGCTGAGCGACGGGGGCGTCACCGTCACCGTCCGGCGGCGGCTGGGGAGCGATATCGACGCCGCCTGCGGGCAGCTCCGCCGGGGCGAGATGAGGAAGCTATGAACATTTTCGGACTGAGCGACAAGGGCCGATATCGGGCCGAAAATCAGGACTCCTTCAGTATGGGCACCGTCCGGGATGGGGTCCTGGCCGTGGTATGCGACGGCATGGGGGGCGAGGCCCACGGGCTTTTGGCCAGCGACCTGGCGGCCGGGCGTTTTATGGCCTTTGCACGGGCGGCGCTGGAGGCGGCGGAGGGGGAGGACTGTGCGGATATCCTCTGCCAGGCTACGGATGCCGCCAACCGCAAGGTCTATCGCTTCTCCACCCAGGCGGAGGAGTTCAACGGCATGGGCACCACCCTGGTGGCCGGGTACTGGCAGCGGGATACGGCCACCATCGTCAATGTGGGCGACAGCCGGGCCTACCGCATCGCCAAGGACGGCATCATGCAGATCACCAAGGACCACTCCCGGGTCCAGGAGATGATCGACCGGGGCGAGATTACCCAGGCCCAGGGCCGCAGCAATCACGCCCTGCGCAAATACATCACCCGGGCTGTGGGCAGCGAGCGGTTCGTCCGCACGGACGTGTTCACCGTGCCCATCCGGGAGGGCGATGTCTTTCTGCTCTGCTCTGACGGGCTGACGAAGGCCTTGGAGGACGCGGAGCTGCACCGGGTGCTTCTGGCGGAGAATGACGCAGAGGCCGCCTGCCGGACGCTGCTCCGGGAGGCGCTGGACAATGACGCAAGGGACAACGTTACCGTTGTCGTGATCTATCCTAAGAAAGGAGGCGCCTGAATATGGAAGTCGGCTGGCGTCTCGGTAAGGTTTTGGACGATCGGTACAAGATCGAATCTGTGGTAGGCATCGGCGGCATGGCCGTGGTGTATAAAGCCTACGATCAGCGGCTCATGCGGGATGTGGCCCTGAAGGTCCTGCGGGACGACGTGGCCATGGACGCGGAGAGCCGCAAGCAGTTCCGCAACGAATATGAGGCCGTTGCCAAGCTGAGCCATCCCAACATCCGCGCCGTGTACGACGTGGTGGCGTCCGGCGATACGGAGTATATCGTCATGGAGTACGTGGATGGCGTCAACCTCAAGCAGTATCTGAAAAAGGCAGGGGCGCTGCCCTGGGAGCAGGTGCTGGACTTTTCTATCCAGATCACCCGCGCGCTGAGCCACGCCCACAGCCGGGGCATCATCCATCTGGATATCAAGCCCCAGAACATCATGCTGCCCAAGGATGGGTCGGTCAAAATCGCTGATTTCGGCATCGCCCAGATGGAGGAGAACAGCGACGAGGAGTCCGCTGACGAGGCGGTGGGCAGCATCCACTATATCTCTCCGGAGCAGGCCCGCGGTGAGGCGGTGGACGCCCGTTCCGATATCTACTCGCTGGGCGTCGTCATGTACGAGATGCTCACGGGCAAGCTGCCCTTTGACGGGGAGACCGTGGAGCAGGTAGCGGTACAGCACTATTCCGTGATCCCCGACGCGCCCTGCCAGCTGGACCCCAGCATCCCGCCGGAGCTGGAGGGCATCACCCTGCGCGCCATGGAGCCGGAGCTGGACGACCGCTATGCAACGGCGGACGAGATGCTCTCCGACCTGGAGGATTTCCAGCAGAGCCTGACCCAGACCGCGGAAGAGGAACAGGCCGCGGAGGAGGAGCTGCTCCTGGAGGAGAACGACGAGTCTCTGGAGGAGGCAGCCCCCGCCATGCCTGTGCCCGGGCCGGGAAAGGTGCCCGTGCGTATCGTGAAGGACGAGGTGCATATCGTCCGCAAGAACGTGCCCCGCATCAGCCGCTCCGGCGAGCTCTCCCGAGAGGGGTATGTCCGCCGCCGAAGCCGTGCCAACGCCATCAGCACGCTGCTGGGCTTCAGCCTTGTCACGCTGTTTGCGCTGGGGCTGTTCGTCTTTGTGTGGAACTATTGGCTGGACGATATCTTCCGCGACGCCGAGCGGGTGGAGATACCGGCCTTCGTGGGCTATGACGTGGACGATATCACCTCTAACGAGGCCATGACCGAGCTCTTTAAATTCAAGGTCATCTACCAGTCTGACCCCACCTACCATATGGGCGTCATCATGGATCAGGACCCTGCCTCCGGCTCCAGCCGGATGGTGGCCAGCGACGGCATCGAGGTGACCCTCACCGTCAGCTCCGGTCTGCAGCTCATCCGGCTGCCTCTGGACCTGGTGAACAGCCCCTTCACCGATGCGCAGGTGCGCCTCACTTCTATGGGCATGAATGTCATCATCGCCCAGCAACAGTCCGATTCCATCACGGCCAACTATGTCATCTCCACTGACCCCGCCCCCGGCGAGGCCGTAGTCAGCGGCAGCACCGTCACCATCTATGTCAGCGCCGGGCCCCGGGTCACCTATTCCACCGTGCCCGATCTGTTGGGCCAGACGAAGGCGTCCGCGCTGCTGGCGCTGCAGCGGGAGGGCCTGATCTGCACCGAGGAGGAGATCACCTACGTCAGCTCTGCGGTGGAGGATACCGGACGGGTGACCTATCAGAACTATGCCGCCGGAACGGAAGTGGTGGGCGGCACCCGGGTGTATCTGACCATCGGCAGCGGCCCGATCGCGGCGGAGGTCGAGGATCAGCCCATCCAGGCGACGATCACCAGCGCGCCGCCTCCCGCCGCCAACTGAGGCAGAGCGCCTTTGGAAAAAGAAGGTACCATCATGAGCGCTCTGAGCGGGTTTTACTTTGTCCGCTCAGAAGGGGAGCTCATCCGATGCCGGGCCCGGGGCCGATTCCGCAAGGATGGCCTCACCCCCCTGGTGGGGGACCGGGTAGTCATCGCCCGGGACGGCAGCGACGGGACCATATGCCAGCTTCTTCCCCGCAAAAACGCCTTTAACCGCCCGGCGGTGGCCAACGTGGACTATCTGGTGATGCTCCTATCCGCCGCGCTGCCTGTGACGGACCCTTACCTGGTGGACCGCATCACCGTCCGCTGTGAGAAAAATCACTGCGGCGTGCTGCTGGTCCTGAACAAATGTGATCTGGACCCGGGGGAGGAGCTGTGGCGGATATACGCCCGCTCCGGGTACGCGCTGTATCCGGTCAGCGCCAAGACCGGGCAGGGCGTTCAGGCGCTGCGTCAGGCCATCGCGGGAAAGATATGCTGCTTCACGGGAAATTCCGGCGTGGGCAAGAGCAGCCTCATCAACACCCTGGCCCCGGACCTGGCCATCCCCACGGGGGAGGTGAGCCAGAAGCTGGGCCGTGGCCGCCACACCACACGGCATGTGGAGCTCTTTGACGTGGGCAGCGGCACCCTCTTGGGTGATACGCCGGGCTTTGCCTCCTTTGGGGACGAGAACGAGACGCCCATCCTGCCGGAGGAGCTGGCCGGACTGTTCCCGGAATTTGCCCCTTACATCGGCGCGTGCCGTTTTGATGACTGTACCCACCGGAAGGAGCCGGGCTGCGCCCTGCGGGCCGCTGTGGAGAGCGGCAAGGTCCATCCCAGCCGCTATAGCTCCTACCTGCGTCTTTACGACGAGGCGCGAAAGCTCGACCGCTGGGAGCTGGAAAACTGAACGGAACCGTGACCGCCTCTCGCCCATAGAATGGACGGGAGGCGGTTTTTATGCGGAGACGACCGGGAAGGGGCTGCTTTTGCGGCTACGCGGCCATCGGGATGGGCGTGTGCATCTTCATCGTACTGCTCATGCCCGCGTGGTTCTGGTGGCTTCTGTGCGCGGGGCTTTTGATATACGGAGGCTGCCGCCTGCTGTGGTTTTGAGGTATATCCCGCCGGGGCAGGACATATCCTTGCATAGAAAATTTTGCAAGGAGCGACGACTCTATGGACATGACCCTGAAGAAGGATATATACGAACATATGGCCCCTGTGTGGACGGGGTCGTTCAGCCGCGACCTGACGGCGGAGAGCATCGTGCCCGACACCATGCCGGACGCGGCGTCAGTGGTGGACGCCGAGGGCGTGCTCACCCTGCGCAGCAAGGAGACGGAGACGGGGGCGGTGGTGCTCGCCGTCTCTCTGAGCGTGTCGGTGATGTACATGCCGGAAGACGGCGGCGCCATGGAGAGCCTGAGCGTGGTGATCCCTGCGGAGCTTCGCGCCGACGCGCCCGGGGCGGACCTGGACTGCCAGACTGTGGCCAGAGCGCGGATACGGGCCATCGACGCTCGCATGGTCAACTCCCGGAAGCTGTCCGTCCGGGCGGATGTGGACTGTGAGGCGGCAGTATACCAGAAGCGTAGCCTGGAGATCGCGTCGGGCCTGGCGGACGAGTCCGGGGCCGTGCACATCCTGACCCGATCCGCACCCATGACAGTGGTTTCCGACGTGCGGGAAAAGACCTTCGTGGTCACAGATGAATACCAGCTCCCGGCGGGCTGCGAGCGGGTGGAGCGCATCCTGTCCCAGCGGGTGGACGCCTCGGTGGAGGACGTGAAATACGTCAGCGGCAAGCTAGTGTTCCGGGGCCGCGTCCGGGCCGCGCTCATCTATGGCGGCCCGGAGGGACAGATCACGGCGAGCCGCTATGAGACGGAATATTCCCAGATCATGGAGGTGGACACCCAGGCCGCCGATGTGACGGGCGCTGTAACGCTCATGCTCACGGGCGCCTATTTCGACCTGCCGGACCGTCAGGAGGACGGCCGCGTCCGGGCCGAGATACACCTGGTGGCTCAGACGGTGTGCCGGGAGACACGGGAGATGACCTACATCGCCGACCTATACAGCAACCGCACCGTGCTGACCGGACAGGAGGAGGCTGTACCCGTGGTGAGCTCGGCCCAGAGCATATTCATGCGCCAGACCGTGACGGGCGCGGCGGAGCTGATGGGCACGGCGGGGGAGCCACTCAGCGTATCGGCGTCCGTTGGCAGCCTCACGGTGGATGGGGAGACGGTGAAGACCATCGTGAACGTCCGTGCCATCCTCCGCCAGGAGGACGGGGGATTTTCTGCGGCACGGTGCCGCCTGGCGGCGGAATTTACCACCGACGCCGCCGCAGGAACGGCGCTGCAAAACGTATCCGTCACCGTGGCGGACGTGTACTGTGCGGTCACAGGCGGCGGGCTGGACGTACGCGCCGTGCTGCAGATGGAGGCCTCCGCCGTCAGGTCGCGGACCATCTCGGCCGTCAGCGGCATCGTGGAGGATGCCCAGGCCTGGGAAGCGCTGTCTCCGGCTCCGTCCCTGGCCATGGTGCGGCTGGAGCCGGGGGAAGACCTGTGGGCTGTGGCAAAGAAATACCGCTCCACCGTGGAGGCCATCACCGCCGCCAACGGCGACAGGACCTGCGGGCTGCTGCTCATCCCAAAGGCCAGATAGTTATTGATATTACGGAAAAATTGTGCTACAATGACCTGTAACGTATTGATACAGGGGGAACGACGACTATGTCAGGACATTCCAAGTGGCACAACATACAAAAAACCAAAGGCGCGGCTGACGCCAAGCGGGCCCAGGCCTTCACCAAGATCGCCCGGGAGATGATCGTGGCCGTGAAGGAAGGCGGCAGCGGCGACCCGAAGAACAATATGCGCCTCGCCGCCGTCATCACCAAGGCCAAGGCCGCCAACATGCCCAACGACAACATCAAGCGCACCATCGAAAAGGCGCTGGGCAGCGGCGACACCTCCAACTTCGAGTCCGTCACCTACGAGGGCTACGGCCCCAGCGGCGTGGCGGTGATCGTGGAAGCCATGACAGACAACCGCAACCGCACAGCCAGCGACATCCGGCACTGCTTCGATAAATATAACGGCAACCTGGGCCCCACCAACTGCGTCAGCTGGTCCTTCGACCGCAAGGGCGTGATCGTGGTGGACAACGAGGACGGCGACCTGGACGAGGATACCGTGCTCATGGACGCCATGGAGGCCGGCGCCGCCGATATGGAGACGGAGGAGGGCGTGTTCACCCTCTATACCGCGCCGGAGGACGTGACCGCCGTGGCGGAGTATATGACCGCCCACGGCTATAAGCTGGACTCCGCCCAGGAGGAGATGGTCCCCCAGACCTATGTGACCCTCACCGCTGAGGGCGACCGGAAGAACATGCAGAAGATGCTGGACGTGTTCGAGGACAACGACGACGTGCAGAACGTCTGGCACAACTGGGAGAACACGGACGACTGAGCGCTGACCGTCAAATACGCTTTGACATGAGTTTTCTGAATGGCCGCGGGCACGAGCCGAAAGGCTGTGCGTGAGGAAAGTCCGGGCTCCATAGGGCAAGGATAACGGGTAACGCCCGCCGATGGCGACATCAGGACGAGTGCAACAGAAATAGACCGCCGCGCCTGGCGCGGTAAGGGTGGAAAGGCGGTGTAAGAGACCGCCCGGCAGCCTGGCGACAGACCGCCGCTGTAAACTCTATCCGGAGCAACACCGTGGAGGGGAACAGGATCGGCCCGATCTCCCCGGGGAGGTGGCTGGAGCGCGGCGGCAACGCAGCGCCTAGATAGATGGCCATTTTGAACAGAATCCGGCTTACAGGGAGACTCATTCATCAAAAAGAGACAGGAACTGACCTGTCTCTTTTTGCATATTGTTGTAGTGATTCGTTGCTTGTAAACGATGGGATGCTGTATTATAATGGCCGTGTTTGGAGGTGCATGCCTTGACATTGCAGGAATACCTTGCCTCCCTGAAGGGAAAGCGCGCCGCCGTCATCGGCGCGGGGCTTTCCAACCGCCCGCTGGTGAAGCTGTTGGCGGACGCCGGGGTGGATACCACCGTATACGACCGCTCCGGGCCGGAAGCCCTGGGCGACTTTTATGAGATATACAGCGCTCGGGGCGTGAAGTTTTGCCTGGGCGAGGACTATTTAAAGGACCTGGCCGGGGACGTGATCTTTCGCAGCCCCAGCTTTTTGCCCACCCGGCCGGAGCTGGCCGGAGCGGTGGAGAAAGGCGCTGTCGTCACCAGCGAGATGGAGGTCTTTTTCAAGCTCTGTCCCTGCCCGATCCTGGCGGTGACGGGCTCCGACGGCAAGACCACCACCACCACTCTCATCGCAAAGCTCCTGGAGGCCGCCGGGCGTACCGTGTGGCTGGGGGGCAACATCGGCCATCCTCTTCTGGCGGACGTGGATAAGATCGGTCCCGCCGATGCGGCGGTGCTGGAGCTGAGCTCCTTTCAGCTGCACAGCATGAACTGTGCGCCGGATGTGGCTGTCATCACCAACATGGCCCCCAACCATCTGGACATCCACCGGGACTATCAGGACTACATCGACGCGAAAAAGCAGATATTCCTCCACCAGCGGCAGAACGCCCGGCTGGTGCTGAATCGGGACAACGCTGTCACCGCCGCCTGCGCCGCCGAGGCCAACAGCTTTATCTGGTGGTTCAGCCGCCGAGAAATCGTCTCCCCGGGGGTATACCTGCGGCCGGACGGCATGATCTGCGCCTGTGTGGAGGGGCAGACCACGGAGCTTCTGCCCGCCGCGGAGCTGAAGGTGCCGGGCATGCACAACGTAGAGAACATGATGACCGCCTTTGCCGCCGTGTGGGGGCTGGTGAGCCTGGACGTCATGCGGGACGTGGCCCGCTCCTTCACGGGCGTGGCCCATCGGCTGGAGACTGTGCGGGTACTCCGGGGCGTGACCTATATCAACGACTCCATCGCCTCCAGTCCGGACCGGACGCTGGCGGGCCTGGCCTGCTTCAAAGACAAGATCATCCTCATCGCCGGAGGGAAGGACAAGGGCGTGCCCTTTGACAGCCTGGGCCCGGCCGTCTGTGCGCATGTGAAAAAGCTCTTTCTCACGGGCCTGACCGCCGGAAAGATCGAGGCCGCCGTCAAGGCCGCGCCTCAGTATCGCCCCGGGTCACCGGAGATCACGGTGATGGAGGACTTCACCGAGACCGTTTTGGCGGCCGCCGCGGCGGCCCAGCCGGGGGATACGGTGCTCATGAGCCCGGCCAGCACATCCTTTGACCGATTCAAGAATTTCGAGGAACGGGGCAACCTATTCAAAAAGATCGTTGGGGAAATGGAGTGAGAGCATGGAACTTGTGGAGCTGACAAAGCGTCTGTCCGGTCTACCGGGCCCCTCCGGATTTGAGGAGCCCGTGTGCGACTGGCTCATGGAATATCTGCGCCCTGTGGCGGACGAGGTGCGCACCGACGTGATGGGCAACTGCATCGCCCTCAAGCGCTGCGGCAAGCCCGGCGCCAAGCTGGTGCTGCTGGACGCCCATATGGACGAGATCGGATTCGTGGTCACCGGAGCCCGGGACGGCTTTCTGTCCTTCGGCATGCTGGGGGGCGTGGATCAGCGGATGCTCCCGGCACGGGAGGTGCGGGTGCTGGCCGATCCGCCGCTGTTCGGCGTGATCGACACTATGCCACCCCATGTGCTCACGGAGGAGGAGAAGGGCAAGGCCATCGAAGCGGACAAGCTGTATATCGACGTGGGCCTCAGCCAGGAGCAGGCGCAAAAGCACTGCCCGCCGGGGACGCCTGTGGTGTTCGTCAGCTCCTGCGAGGAGCTGGGCTCCCGTCAGATCTGCGGCAAGGCCCTGGACGACCGGGCCTGCGCGGCCATCATCATCAAGGCCTTCGAGCGGCTCTGCGGCGAGGCGCTGAACGCGGATGTGTGCTGCCTAGTGAGCACCCAGGAGGAGGTGGGCCATCGGGGCGCCGCCGTAGCCGCCTGGGCCCTGCAGCCGGACGCGGCGCTGGTGGTGGACGTGACCCACGGCAAGACGCCGGACGGGCCGGAGGTGGTCTGCTCCTGCGGCAAGGGCGCCGCCATCGGCATCGGCCCAAACACCAACCGCGCCCTGACTAAGGAGCTTTTTGCCCTGGCGGAGAAGAAGGGGATACCCTATCAATATAAGGCCGAGCCGGGGGGCAACAGCGGCACCAACGCCCATGCCATCCAGATCGCCCGGGAGGGCGTGGCCACGGCGCTGATCTCTCTGCCGCTGAAGTATATGCACACCCCGGTGGAGGTGGTCTGCCGGGACGATATGGACGCCATCGTAGAGCTTCTGGCGGCCTATGTGGAAAGCCTGGAGGTGTGAGATGCTGCTGGATACCATTGAGACCCTGTGCTGCCTGGACGGCGTCTGCGGCGGCGAGGACGAGGTAAGAGATTATATCCTGGAGCGGGTCATGCCCTGTGCCGACGAGATCATGACGGACCCCATGGGGAACCTGATGGTCTTTAAAAAAGGCGCCAAGGCCCCGGAAAAGCGGCTCATGCTGGCCGCTCACATGGACGAGGTGGGCCTGATCGTGACCAATATCACCGCCGAGGGCTATCTCCGCTTTGCGGAGGCCGGAGGTTTGGACCGCCGGGTGCTGCTGGGCAAGCAGGTCTGTGTGGGCCCGGAGCGTGTGCTGGGCGTGGTTGGCTCCAAGGCCTTTCATCTGACCACCACCGAGCAGCGCAAAAAGCTGCCCGCTGTCAAGGATATGTATATCGATATCGGCGCGGAGAGCCGTGAGGAGGCGGAAAAGAGCGTCCACATCGGCGACCTGATTGCCTTTGACGACACGGTGGTCCGCTTTGGGGACGGATTTATCAAGGCCAAGGCCTTGGACGACAGGACCGGATGCGCCGCCATGGTGGAGCTTTTGGAGAGCGAGCTTCCCTGCGACTGTTGGTTCGCCTTCACCGTGCAGGAGGAGGTGGGCACCCGGGGTGCCACCATCGCCGCCCGCAGCGTCTGCCCGGACGTGTCGCTGGTGCTGGAGACCACTACCGCCGCGGACATCCCTGCCGGAAAGGGCGCCGATCCGGTGTGCCGCCTGGGAAAGGGCGTGGTCATCCCCTTCATGGACCGGGGGACCATCTATAACAAGGACCTCTGTGCGCTGCTGCAGCGTATAGCGGAGGAAAACGATATCCCCTGGCAGAGCAAGACCAGGATCGCCGGAGGCACGGACGGTTCCGCCATCCAGCGCTCCGGGTCCGGCGTGGCTGTGGCGGCCGTATCCGTTCCCGTGCGGAACATCCATTCGCCCTCCAGTGTGGCCACAGTGCAGGAGTGCGAGGATCAGTACAAACTGGCCCGTCTCTTTTTGGAGGAAATGGCGAAATAATGTCATAACTGGCCGCGTCCTGCATATGCTGGCATAGGGGGTGAGCCTTATGCCGCCAAGACGCTGGCCGAAACGGGCCCTGCTGGACCCATACGCCCGCCGCGCCGCCCATATGACGCTGCTGCTTCTCATAGCGGCCCTGGCGGCGCTGTGCTGTGTCGTCTCCGGGACGGTCCTGCGGGGGATGGTGGCGGAATACGCCGCCTCCGCCGCCCGGGACCAGGTGATCACCACGGTCAACGACATCGTGAAGGACGTGATGGCCCAGGCCCAGACTGATGGCGAGCGGCTGGTGGAGCTGGAGCGTGATGCCCAGGGGAATATCACCGCCGCCAACGCCAATGTGGCGGCGGTGAACCGCCTGGCCGCGGAGGTGCTGTCCCGGACCATCCGACAGACAGAGGAGGAGCCGCTGACGGTGGAGATACCGCTGGCGAATCTTTTGGGGAGCACGCTGCTCATGAACCGTGGCCCGTCTATCACCGTGCATGTGACCATGCTGTCCTCCAGCACCGCCAGCTATCGCAGCGAGCTGACCGCTGCGGGCATCAATCAGACCCGCCATCAGCTCTTTCTGGATCTGGACGTGCAGCTTTCGTTTTTGCTGCCCTGGCAGGGGATGGACACATCGGTGCAGACAGAGATACTGGTCTCGGAGACCGTCATCGTGGGACAAGTGCCAGAGAGCTTCATGAACTGGGAGAGATGAACATGGACTATACGATCGAAGGCTACAATGCGCTGGTAGAGAAGCTGCTGGCGCTGTCCGTGGCCTACTATGACAACGACGCGCCCTTGGTCTCCGATTTTGAGTACGACCGGATGAACAACGAGCTCAAGCGGATGGAGGCGGAGCATCCGGAGTGGATACGGCCCGATTCGCCCACCCAGCATGTGGGCGGGCACGTGAGCGAGGCCTTCGCCCCGGTGTCTCACGAGGTGCCGCTGGAGAGTTTACAGGACGTGTTCTCCTTTGAGGAGGTCTCCGCCTTTGTGGAGAAGATGGACGGCGCTCTGTCCCAGCCCCACGACTATGTGACCGAGCCGAAGATCGACGGTCTTTCCGTGGCGGTGGAGTACCGGGACGGGGTGTTCTTCCGGGGCGCCACCCGTGGCAACGGCGAGGTGGGGGAGGACGTGACGGAGAATCTCCGCACTGTGCGCAGCCTGCCCAAAAAGCTGAAAAACGCCCCCAGGCGCATCATCGTCCGGGGCGAGGTATATATGTCCCATGAGACGTTCCAGACCATCAACGCCCGCCGGGAGATCGAGGGCCAGCCGCCGCTGGCCAACCCCCGCAACGCCGCCGCCGGCTCCCTTCGCCAGCAGGACCCGACTGTTTGCGCCCAGCGGATGCTGGATATCATCTGCTTCAACATCCAGCTGGCCGAGGGCGCGAGCTATTCCACCCATTATGAGACATTGGAGGCGCTGGAGGCCATGGGCTTTCCCGTGGTGGCCCATACCCTCTGCAAGACCCCGAAGGAGTGCACCGACACCATCACCGCCATCGGCGAGGGCCGGGAGGGCTATCCCTTTGACATCGACGGCGCGGTGGTGAAGCTCAACGGCCTTTCCCAGCGTGAGATGCTGGGCAGCACTGCCAAGTACCCCCGCTGGGCCGTGGCCTATAAATATCCGCCGGAGAAAAAGCCCAGCCGCGTGGTGGATATCCTCATCCAAGTGGGCCGCACTGGGGTGCTCACCCCGAAGGCGGTCATCGAGCCCATCCGGCTGGCCGGGACCACCGTTACCAACGCCACGCTCCACAACCAGGACTTCATCGAGAACATGGGTGTGAACGTGGGGGACACGGTGCTCGTCCAAAAGGCAGGGGAGATCATCCCCGAGGTGCTGGAGGTCGTAAAAAAGGAGAGCAGCGGCGCGTTCCGCTTCCCCGATATCTGTCCCGCTTGTGGAGCCCCGGTGGTCCGGGACGAGGATGGCGCCGCGATCCGCTGCACAGGCGCGGAGTGTCCCGCCCAGCGGCTTCGTAGCATCGTCCACTTCGCCTCCAAGGACGCCATGGACATCGACGGTCTTGGCCCGGCCGTGGTGGAGGCCCTGGATAAGGCAGGACTCATCAGGACTCCTGCAGAGCTCTATTATCTGGAGGTCAAATCCCTTGTTGGCCCGGTAGATCGGATGGGAAAGAAGTCCGCCGAGAAACTCATTGCTAACCTGGAGCAGAGCAAACAGCGGGGGTTGGCCCGGCTCCTATGCGCCTTCGGCATCCGGCAAGTGGGCAGCAAGGCCGCTAAGGTGCTGGCACGGCACTTTTCCACCCTGGACGAGCTCATGGCCGCCACGGAGGAGCAGCTCACTGTCATCGACGACGTGGGGCCCATCACGGCCAAGTATCTCACGGATTGGTTCGCCGCGGACCAGAGCCAGGACCTGATCCGGCGGCTGCGGGAGGCGGGCGTCTCCTTTGAGAGCCGGGAGGAGATCGCGGACGACCGCTTTGCAGGAAAGACATTCGTCCTCACCGGGACGCTGGAGCACTATACCCGCGCGGAGGCGGAGGAGATCATCGAGCGCTTCGGCGGCAAGGCCTCCGGCTCCGTGTCCCAAAAGACTTCCTACGTGCTGGCGGGCGCCAACCCCGGCTCCAAGCTCACCAAGGCGGAGAGCCTGGAGGTGCCGATCCTCTCGGAAGAGGATTTTGAAAAGATGATCCAGTCAAAACCTCCGGCGAAGCCGGAGGCTTGAATAGGCCCTAGAAGGGCCTGGGATCGGCAGGCGTCTCAAGACGCATCGAAATTTTGCCTCTTGCATCACTTGCCCCACAGCCCGTAAACGGGCGATCCCTTTTCCCGTTAGTGCTCTCGTTGATTAAGTTTTTACTTGTAGCTCGCTTCGCTCGATGCTTGCAGCTAAAGCTTTTTGCGAGACGCCTCCACTGGCAAAGCCAGTGGTTTCCGAAGCCAATGACAAAAAGACCCGGCCGCCCGGCCGGGTCTTTTGCTGAAGTTCTGACTTCCTATGTGACTGGTTATTGGGCCTTTTTCAGTTCGGCGATCTCCTGGCTCATGGCCTTCATCACAGACTTGATGAATACAACCTCATCTTCCAAAGCCTCTACGCGGCTTTTAGGCGCCAGAGTCTCCAGAAGTGTCTGCTGTCCTTCCGCTAATATCTGAAGCTGGGGAATAACAGCCCCCTCAATGTACGCGTGGGTGCGATTCTCCGATGCCGCTATCAGCTCTTTTGTGTGTGCAAGGGTACGATTCTCCGATGCCGCTATCAGCTCTTTTGTGTGTGCAAGGGTACGATTCTCCGATGCCGCTATCAACTCTTCTGTGCGCGCAAGGGTGCGATTCTCCGAAGCCTCTATCAGCTCTTTAATGGCTTGTAAGTCTTGTTCGTCCAGCATGTGGTTTCTCCTTATGTGATATCCTCGACCTGTATCCATGGGCTGATCTGCTGTTTTCATCCAACGTTGATTGTAAGGCCTTTCGCTATATTCATTTTACCTCAAAGAGAAACATCATGCAAGCAATTTTCTCAGACCACAGAAAGAAGCTGAAAGGGTAGGGTTGCTCTGCAAAAAGACCCGGCCAGGCGGCCGGGTCTTGTGCTGGGGTTTGGTTATTTCATCTTGTCGAACGACGGGTTGACGGCATACACATTGCGCTGGTCCATCTTGCTGGTGGCGATGCCCATAGCCTCGCCGAACCGCTGGAAGTGGACCACCTCGCGCTCCCGCAGGAAGCGCATCACATCGATCACGTCCGGGTCGTCCGCCATGCGCAGGATGTTGTCGTAGGTCACCCGTGCCTTCTGCTCGGCGCCCATGTCCTCGGCCAGGTCCGCGATCACGTCTCCCTTGACCTGGAAGGTGGCCGCGCTGTAGGGCCAGCCGCCAGCCGCCTGGGCATATATCCCGGCGGTGTGATCCACGAAGTAGTCCTGGAATCCGGCCTTCTCCACCTGGTCCACGGTCATGTTCCGGGTCAGCTGGTGGATGACGGTGCCCACGATCTCCAGGTGGGCCAGTTCTTCCACGCCAATGTCTGTCAGAACGGCCTTGACCTGCTCGTAGGGCATGGAATACCGCTGGCTCAGGTACCGCAGAGAGGCGGAGAGTTCACCGTCTGGACCGCCATACTGGGAAATGATATACTTCGCCATGGCGGGGTTAGGTGTCTTGATCCGCACGGGATACTGCAATTTCTTCTCATATACGAACATTATTTCTTACCCGCCTTTCCGCCGTTCCAGGGCCAGGGATCTTCCGGCCACACCCAGGAATCGAATTTTGCCGTGTCGGCACGCTCCACGGGCCCGCACATCTCCACATAGCGCTTGCGACCCTCTTTGGCCAGAGCAGCGAAGCTCTTCCATGTCTTGAAGGCGTCCTTATCGCTGGGATGTGTATCCAGATACAGCGCCAGCTCCTGGCACACGAAGTCCAGGGCCATCAGCTCCGCCAGCGGCGTGTTCTCCACGGGACCCCGGGCCACATAGTCCATAAAGGGCAAGTCCAGGCCGGGGAACAGCGTGCCCTTGGCCAGGGCGTCGGCGCTGTCATAGGCGGGTTCACTGCACGGCTGGGCGGCCAGCATAGGCACGGCCAGCGGCGCGCAGGAGGGGAGAGGCCCCTCTTTAAAGGTACAGGAATCGTTGTTCTGCAAAAAAAATTTCCCCCTTTGCGTTCCATACTATGCAAAGGGGGAGATTGATGTTATTGCGCTCGACCTATCGCGCTTACGCCTGGACCTTCTTCAGCCGGGCATAACGGGGCATGGAGCACTCGGTGGGGCGCTCCGGCTCGCCCTGGATGAGGGGCAGCAGATAGTCGATGAAGTCCTTGGTGACAAAGTTGTGCTCCGGGGTGATCCACTCCATGGGCACCTTCTTCTCCGCATTGGCGACGGAGGTGAGGGGCAGCAGGATGGTCTTGCAGACGTAATTGCCCTTCTCGTCGGTGGCGCGCTCAAAGGCCACCATCTTTCCGGTCTCTCCGGCAACAGCAGACTGGACGGCCACGCGGCCCGCCAGCTCCGCCTCCTCCACATCGGTCTTGGAGGCCAGATGGGCGCCACAGCGCTGCAGCAGGCTCAGCTCGATGGGGCGGACCTTGGCCCCAGTGCGGGCCTTGACCATCTCGGCCAGACGGGCGGCCAGACCGCCCAGCTGGGCGTGGCCGAAGCCGTCGGTGGAACTGGTCTTGGCCTCGGACACGAAGGTGCCGTCGGCGTAGTGCAGGCCCTCGGACACAGCCACCAGGCAGGTGCCCTTTTCCTTGTAGACCCGCTCCACGTCGTTCAGGAACGCCTCCTGATCGAAATCCAGCTCCGGCAGGTACACCAAGTCGGGGCCCGCGCCGAAGTGGGTGGCCAGGGCGGCGGAGGCGGCCAGCCAGCCAGCGTGACGGCCCATGATCTCCATGATAGTCACCTGTCCGGTGGGGTAGACCCGCCCATCCTTGGAGACCTCCATGGCGCTGGTGGCGATATACTTGGCCGCGGAGGCAAAGCCGGGGCAGTGGTCGGTGCCCCACAGGTCGTTGTCGATGGTCTTGGGGATGCCCATCACACGGCAGTCCCAGCCGGACTTGGACATGAAGCGGCTGATCTTGTCGCAGGTGTCCATGGAGTCGTTGCCGCCGTTATAGAAAAAATAGCGCACGTTGTGCTTTTTGAACACCTCCAGGATGCGCTTATAGTCGGTGTCGTCCTTTTCGGGGGCGGCCAGCTTATAGCGGCAGGAACCCAGCTCGGAGGCGGGGGTGTTCTTCAGATAAGCCAGCTCCGAGGGGTCCTCTTTGCCCATGTCGTAGAGCTTATCACCCAGCACGCCCGTGATGCCGTGATCGGCGCCCAGTACCTGGGTGATCTCCTCCGCCTCCAGAGCGGCGGAGATGGCGCCGTAGGCGCTGGCGTTGATGACAGAGGTCGGGCCGCCGGACTGTCCGATGACACAGGCGCCCACAAGTTTTTCAGCCATGGTTTTTATCCTCCAAAATAAAATGTTTTTGTTGATTATACCACGAATCTGCGGTAAAATAAAGACCATGGAAAAATATTGTAAAGGAGCGTTTTACCATGCCTTTAGTAACTTCCACTGAAATGTTCAAGAAAGCCTACGACGGCGGTTACGCCATCGGCGCTTTCAACGTCAACAACATGGAGATCGTCCAGGGCATCACCGAGGCCTGCCGCGAGGAGCACGCTCCCGTGATCCTGCAGGTGTCCAAGGGCGCCCGGGCCTATGCCAACCACACCTATCTGGTGAAGCTGGTGGAGGCCGCTGTGGCGGAGTGCCCCGACATCCCCGTGGTGCTGCATCTGGACCACGGTCCCGACTTCGAGACCTGCAAGAGCTGCATCGACGGCGGCTTTACCTCCGTCATGATCGACGCCTCCGGCGAGGCATTCGAGAAGAACATCGAGATCACCCGCAAGGTGGTGGAGTACGCCCACGACCACGGCGTGGTGGTGGAGGCCGAGCTGGGCACCCTGGCCGGTGTGGAGGACGACGTGAAGGTGTCCGCTGAGGATTCCTCCTACACTCGTCCTGAAGAGGTGGAGGAGTTCGTCACCAAGACCGGATGCGACAGCCTGGCCATCGCCATCGGCACCAGCCACGGCGCCTACAAGTTCACCGCCGCCCAGTGCACCCGCAACGAGAAGGGCATCCTGGTGCCGCCCCCGCTGCGTTTCGACGTGCTGGAGGAGGTCTCCAAGCGCCTGCCCGGATTCCCCATCGTGCTGCACGGCTCTTCCTCCGTGCCCCAGGAATATGTGAAGATGATCAACGAGCACGGCGGCAAGATGCCCGACGCAGTGGGCATCCCCGAGGAGCAGCTGCGCAAGGCCGCCACTATGAGCGTGTGCAAAATCAACATCGACTCCGACCTTCGCCTGGCCATGACCGGGACCATCCGTCAGTTTTTCGACGAGCACCCTGACAAGTTCGATCCCCGCGAGTATCTGAAGCCCGCCCGCGCCAACATCAAGGAGCTGGTGCGCCATAAGCTGGTGGACGTGCTGGGCTGCAGCGGAAAGGCCTGAACGATCTAGATGGGCTTTATTCGGGAGATAAAGCAGGCCGTTGCCGGACACGGGCACGACTGCACCTGCGACAGCTGCATGGAGGAGCATCACCACGAGCATCATGGCTTTGACACGGTGATGGTCTGGCGGCTTGCCGCGGCCTGTGTGTTCTTCATAGGCGGCGTCGTGGCGGAGCATCTCATGCCGCCGCTGGCGCTGGGGCTGAACGTGTTGGCGATCCTGGCGGCAGGGTACGACGTTTTCATCCGGGCTGTGGCAAACATCTTCCACAAGAAGCTGTTCGACGAGAGCCTCCTCATGAGCGTAGTGGCCATCGCCTCGGTCATCATCCAGGAGTCCAGCGAGGGCGCCAGCGTGATGATCCTCTACCAGATCGGCGAGCTGTTCCAGGGCTACGCCGTGGCGAAGGTGCGCCAGAATATCGAGGGGCTCATGGAGAATCGCTCCCCGGAGGCCAGCGCCGTGCTGGCGGACGTGCGCTCCGACAAGGGACGCAAGGGCCGCACGGAGGAATTTATCACCCATTTTGCCCGTATCTATACCCCTGTGGTGCTGGCCATCGCCATCATCATCGCGGTGGCGTCGCCGATGCTGCTGCATGTGACAGTGACGGAGAGCGTGTACAGGGCCCTGGTGCTCATGGTGATCGCCTGCCCCTGCGCCATCGTCATCTCCGTGCCGCTGAGCTACTTCGCCGGCATCGGCGGCGCCACCCGGCAGGGCATTCTCTTCAAGAGCACCTGCTCCATGGACGATGTGTCCCGGGCCAGGGAGGTAGTCTTTGACAAATCCGGCGCCCTGGAGGGGGAGGGGCTGCGCGTGGTGTCCATCAAGAGCGAGAAGATGGACGCGGACGTGTTCCTGCGCATCGCCGCCCACGCCTGCGCCTACTCTGATGATCCCTTTGCCGAGTCCATCAAGGCCGCCTACAAGGGCGTCATCTACATCGAGCTCATCCAGAGCTTCCAGCAGCAGAGCGACGGCTTCGGCATCACCGTGGAGGTGGACGGGGTGAAGATCGTTTTGGGGCCCCTGGCGTTCGTGCGGGAGCATGGCGTGGACCCGGACCGGGACGCTCTGGAGGAGACATGCGTATATCTGGGCATCGACGGCCAGTACGCCGGGCGCATCACCTTTGGCAGCGTTGCCAAGCCGGAGGTATCCGGCACGGTGACAGTGCTGTACTGGGATAAGAAAAAGCAGGTGTCCATGATCGCCGAGGAGAGCTCCGCCGCCGCGGAAAAATTCGCCCGCCAGGTGGGCATCGACGAGTATTATCCCAACTGCAAGAGCTCGGACAAGGTGGCTGTGGTGAAGGAGATCCAGACCCACCGCATCCGCCGTGGCACTCTCATTTTCGTGGGCGACGCGGACACCGCCGGGGACTGCATCCGGGAGGCGGACGTGGGCATGGCCCTGCACGGCGCCCAGTCCGACGCCGCGATCCAGGCGGCGGATGTGGTCATCATGGGCGCGTCTCCCGCCAAGGTGGTGACGGCCATGAACGCGGCCCGGCACACCCGTATCATCGTGTGGCAGAACATCCTGTTCGCCCTGGCCTTCAAGCTGGTCATCCTGGTGCTGGACATGTTCGGCACCTGCCCGCTGTGGCTAGCTGTGTTTGCCGACGTGGGCGTGGCGCTGCTGGCGGTGCTCAACTCCCTGCGGGCCTTCATCATGAAGGAGCCCGTTATCCCGGAAAAATAGCATTTACGACCCATTCTGCCCTGGAGAAGCTCCGGGGCATTTAATTTTGTCGGAATTAAGAAAATCTTAAGAATTTCCCTCTTTAATAATTTGTCATTTTGTGTTACCCTTTGTACACCGATACTACCAAGGGGAGGCGATCGGGTGTACACTGTGCTGATCTGCGATGACGACAGAGATATCCGCCGCGCGTTGAATATATATCTCTCTGAAGCCGGATACCGGGTCCTGGAGGCAGAGAACGGCCGGGAGCTGCTGGACACGGTGGAGAGGGAGGAGGTGCATCTCATCCTGCTGGATGTGATGATGCCGGAACTGGACGGCGTGTCCGCTCTGGCCCTGCTGCGGCAAAAGAGCAACATCCCCGTCATCCTCCTGACGGCCAAGAGCGAGGATGAGGACAAAATCACAGGTCTGGAGCTCGGTGCGGACGACTACGTGACCAAGCCCTTCAATGTCCAGGAGGTCCTGGCCCGTGTGAAGGCGATCCTGCGCCGCTATATGCGCGCCGACCGGGAGGAGCGCTCCTCGGCGCTGGTCATCGGCGGCATCGAGCTGGACGACGACAACAAGACCGTGACGCTGGACGGGGAAGAGGTCACCATCACTCCCAAGGAATACGACATCCTGAAGTTCTTTATGGAGAACCCCGGCAAGGTCTTCTCCAGCAAGGAGATATACCGGGCCGTGTGGAAGGACATGCCTGTGGGGGCCGAGGGCACGGTGGCCGTGCACATTCGGCATCTGCGGGAAAAGCTGGAGATCGACCCGGCCGAGCCGCGGTATCTGAAAGTGGTATGGGGAAAGGGCTACAAGATAGAGGGGTGACGGTGATGCGGCCAGCAATGGAGCGGATATGGGTCAGGGCGATCGCTCTGATCCTGTTCTGCCTTTTCTCCGCCGCCGCCCTGGTATTCTTTTGGGTATACAGCTTCGCCCTGGAGGACGGCTGGTACAGCAAGAGCGAGACGGGGCTGACCTTTGCCTCCTCCGGTATGTGCCGCACCTATATCGACGGGTGCCTGAACTATGTGTCCAGCAACATCCAGTGGCTGCGCGACCCCACCAGCACCTCCCTGGGCACCTACGGCGGCGCGGCCTTCTCCTATACGGTGACGGACGCCGCCACGGGCCAGATCACCGCCGACACCCGCACGGAGAAGTCCCAGTACGTCACCGAGACCGATCTTGGCATCTACTGGACCGAGGGGGTGGACGACAGCTACCGGGAGTACACCGTCGCCGGGTATGTCAACCTGCCCGTAGAGCCCTATGAGGGCTGCTACCGGGAATTTTATATCTTCGAGCTCTTGTTCCCTCTGCGGGGGCTATTCCTGCCGGGACTCATCATCTGCTCGCTGCTGACGGTGGGGCTTTTGATCTTCTCCATCGGCGCGGCGGTGGCGGTGGGGAAGAGCGGCGTATCCACTCTCTCCGGGCGCATCCCCTTTGATGCGGCGGTGGTGGTACTGTGGCTGGTGATCACACTGGGCGAGCCGCTGCTCTATCGGATGATGGACCAACGGGTCCTGGACATGATCATCGAGCTGGCGATATACGAGTACCGCATCCAGCACATCTTCCAGCTCTGGTATCTGGCCGCCCTGGCAGTGATATTGGCCAACCAGCTGGCGGGCGGAACGCTGCGGGACAGGCTGCTTCTCTACCGTCTTGCCAGCCGCATGACCCCAGGCGTGCTCACGGGCGTGCTGTGCGGGCTGCATATCCTGCTGCTGGTCGTGGGACTGATGCTCTTTGTGGGCGGGCTATTCAGCTATGACGCGGTGATCACCTGGCTGCTGGTCATGTTCCTCTTCGACGCCGTCACGATGCCCTTCCTTATCCGCTGGACTGTGGAGGCCAAGCGTATCCGCAAGGCGTCCAACGCCCTGGCGGCGGGGGACCTGAATTACAAGGTGGATACGGACCATCTGCACGCCGTGTGGAAGGAGCTGGGGAGCGATCTGAACAGCATCGGCGAGGGCATGACCGCAGCGGTAGAAAAGCAGATGCGCTCCGAGCGGATGAAGACCGAGCTCATCACCAACGTGAGCCACGATCTGAAAACGCCCCTGACCTCCATCATCAACTACGTATCGCTCTTGAAGCAGGACGATCTTCCGCCGGAGACCCAGCGGGAGTATCTGGACGTGCTGGACCGACAGAGCGACAAGCTGAAAAAGCTCACCGAGGACGTGATCGAGGCGTCCAAAGCCGCCAGCGGCGTGATGACAGTGAACGCGGAGCTGGTGGACGTGGGGGAGCTGGTGGAGCAGTCGGTGGGGGAGTACGCCGAGCGGCTGCAGGCCGTGGGCGTGGAGCCAGTGATCCACGCGCCCCAGGGCGAGACGCGCATCTGGGCGGACGGGCGGCTGCTGGGCCGGGTGCTGGATAACTTCATCACCAACATCATCAAATACGCCCAGTGCGGCACCCGTGCCTATTTTGACGTGACGGTGGGGGAGCAGGGCACGGTCATCGAGGTAAAAAACACCTCCCGGGCGCCCCTGGACATCCCGGCGGACGAGCTGATGGAGCGCTTCGTCCGGGGCGACAGCTCCCGGGGCACCGAGGGAAGCGGCCTGGGCCTCTCCATCGCCCGAAGCCTCACGGAGCTCATGGGCGGCAAACTGGAGCTCATACTGGACGGCGACCTGTTCAAGGCCCAGGTGACGTTCCCATCGGCGGTGCCGCCGCCTGTCCTGCCGTCGAAAACCGACCTGTGACCGGATCGAAAAGGAGGGCATGCACCGTGAAAAAGGCTTGTATGCTGCTGTCACTCCTCCTGGCGCTGCTGCTCACATCGTGCCGCGGCGGAGGGGATGTCAGCCATGTGAGCATCCCGGCCTGGACGCCCTCACAGCTTTACTCGGACAGCGATATCGAAGCGGCCATGCAGACTGTGCAGAAATATTTTTCCAAGGGATTTTCCGGCTGCACGCTCATAGAGCTGCGATACCCCGGGGATGACGCCCGTGAGTTCCGCCAATGGGCAGCGCAGTACGACGCCGATGAGGCCATCGTCATCCACTCCGACTTCGATGTGGACGCCTCCGGCGGCGACGGCTCCCTCAACCCAAACTCCACCTATTGGGATTGGGAGTGGATCCTGATCCGCGACCAGGGTGGAAAGTGGGTGCATGCCGACCACGGCTACGGCTGAAAACATCCTATCAACCCCCCTTTGGACGAGCCAAAGGGGGGGTTCTTATACAATTTTATGCGCCTGTGCTGCCAAAACCGCCGTCGCCCCGGGCGGTGTCCTCCAGGGAATCCACCAGCTCCAGCTCCGGGGTCAGGATGGGGAGGATCACCAGCTGCACCAGCTTCATCCCCGCCTCGATGGTCACGTCTTGCTGACCGTGGTTGTAGACCTTGGCCACGATGGGGCCCGTGTAGCCCTCGTCGATGACGCCCTCGCAGAGAAGATTCTTCTTCACGTTCAGGCCGCTCTTGCTTTTCAGCATGCCCACGGTCCCGTGGGGCAGGGAGATATGCACCCCCGTGTCGAATATGCCGCTGCCTCCTGCGGGGATGGTGACGCTCTCCCGGGCGTAAAGGTCCAGCCCTGCGTCGGTGGCGTGAGCACGGGTGGGCATATAGGCACCGGGGTCAAGGGTGATCTTCATGGCGTTTCACCTCGTCAAAACAGTGTGGGGTCCAGCAGGAACAGGTTCTGGTCCGTGGAGAAATTGCTGACGCTGTAGAGCACCAGTATCTTGTCAAAGCCGTTGTCCTGGATATACTGTGCCAGGGAGTCCCGGTAATACCGCAGGTCCATCAGATCGATGCGGGAGAAGCTGTCCAGCAGGAAGGGTGCCAGGCTGTCGGAATAGGAATCCCGGATGACCAGCAGCTTTTCGCCCTCATGGCCCGTATCGATGGAGCGCAGGGGCGTGTTGCCGCCCAGGAACATGGAGTACTTGTCCTTCACATCCAGGAAGGAGGTGTCGTACAGCGGCCCCTCTGTGGGCGGGTCATTCCCCAGGTCCAGCACCGTGGCGGAGCCGTCGTCCGGCACAAAAGTCTCCATCTCATCCGGGGCGACCCAGGCATAGCCAGAGGAGGAATAGGTGGTGCCGTAAAAGCTCTCCGATACCGTCTGGCGCTGGTAGCTGTCCAGGGCGGGGCAGGGCAGGGCCCAGGCCTGGCGCAGCGCCAGGCTCCCGTAATAGGCGCCAAGGCTGGTCCAATGGTGATCGGTGCGGTAGAAGATATACTCGTCCTTGTGCGCGCTCAGGGCGGACTGCACGTCGATGTTGATGGCCCGGCTGCGTCCATAGGCCCAGTCGATGACGGTCTGCTGGCTGCCTATGGGGGCGTTTTTCGGCAGGAGGGAGGACTGCACCTCGCCTGCGCCGGGGATCAGGCCGAAGTAGACCGGGATATCCGTATTGTCCACCAACGCGTTCAGATAGTCGATGTTTTTGTCCACAGCCTCTTTTGCGGGGACGTCAAAATGGGGGATCAGCGCGCCGCCCGCGCAATAGTAGACGCCGTTATTCTCCTTCTTGCCGAGGAGCAGCTCGCACCGGGCCTTCAGGCTCGTCCAGGCGTCCCGGAAGGGGAACTGGTCGGTGGTGTATTTCTCAAAATCCGCCGTGTAATCCCCCTCGGTCAGCGCGTCCAGGGAAAAAATCGGCAGCCGCTGCAAATACCGATTCTCCTGCTGGGAAAAATCCCGGTCGGGCATGACGACCATCAGCAGCAGAAACGCCCCGATGAAGCCCAGAAACACCGCCAGTATGATGATCTTTTCCATCTTGCTCATAGCCGCGCACCTCAGAACCGGAAGTAGAGGAAGGGGTTGTAGGTGGAGTCCACCAGGTAGGCCGTGGACACCACCAGCACCACCGCCGCCAGCACCGGAACGGCCACGGCGCGGAACTTTTGCGGCAGCTTTTTGAACAGAGCGCTTCCCGCCGGGAGACTGGCCACGCAGCCGATCAGGAGGATGGCGACAAACCCGGCGAGATAGTACATATCCTGTCCGGAGCAGAGACCCGCCTGGCCCAGGCCGAACATGGCCCGGAAGAACACCAGCGTCTGGCTCACGCTGGTCTGCTGGAAGATGACCCAGCCGGATATCGCCACCACCAGGGTGTAGATATGGCCAACAAAAGCGGGCAGTTTTTTCAGCCACCGCAGCAAAAACAGCTTCTCCATCAGCAGGAAGAAGGCGTAATAGAGCCCCCAGACCAAGAAGGTCCAGCTGGCCCCGTGCCAGATGCCTGTGAGGGCCCAGACGATCAGGATGTTGACCAGCTGCCGGGGCAGACCCTTGCGGTTGCCGCCCAGAGGGATATACACATAGTCCCGGAACCAGGTGCCCAGACTCATATGCCAGCGGCGCCAGAATTCCGTCACGGATTTGGAGATATAAGGATAGTTGAAGTTCTCCAGAAACTCAAAGCCCAGCATCCGTCCCAGGCCGATGGCCATGTCGGAATAGCCGGAAAAATCAAAGTAAATCTGCAGGGAGAAGGCGATGGCGGCCAGCCAGCTCCCCAAAAAGGTGAGCTCGCCGGGCGCGGCACTGGCGTACACGTCCCAGAGCATGCCAACATTGTTGGCGATGAGCACCTTTTTCCCCAGACCCACGATGAACCGCTGCACGCCGGAGGCGAACTGGTCCAGGTTCTCATGCCGCTCGTCCAGCTGGTCGGCGATGTCCTTGTAGCGGACGATGGGCCCGGCGATCAGCTGGGGGAAGAGGGCCACGAAGGTGCCGAACTTGATGAAATTCTTCTGCACATGCCCGTCACCCCGGTATACGTCGATGGGGTAGCTCATGGTCTGGAAGGTGTAGAAGGATATGCCGATAGGCAGCGTCAGGCCCAAGGTGGGGATATCCGCGCCGAGGATCAGGCTCAGCGTCTCCGCCATGAGATCGAAATACTTAAAGAAAAACAGCATCGCCAGGTTGAGCACGGTGTTGATGATGAGTACCCGCTTGGCCCGGGGCAGCGCCGTCTCCCGGTACTTTCCGATAAGCCGCCCGCTGACATAGTTCAGGCAGATGGAGAAGACCATCAGAAAAACATACACGGGCTCGCCCCAGCCGTAAAACACCAGGTTCACCGCGAACAGCCACACATTGCGCCAGCGGGACGACACCAGATAGTACACCGCCAGCACGATGGGCAGATATATAAACATGAAAAGGATGCTGGAGAATACCATGGGGGTTCAATCCTCCGAATCGTTTTTGGCCGGGCCGAATTTGGCCAGGGGGTTGGCGGCGGCGGCCTTTTTCAGCTCCGCGTTGGCGATATGGGTATATATCTGGGTGGTGTTCAGACTCTCATGGCCCAAGAGCTCCTGGAGCGTGCGCACATCCACGCCGTTTTGCAGCATGAGGGTGGCGGCGGTGTGGCGCAGCTTGTGCGGGGAGATGGTGCTGGCGTCCAGCCCGGCCTTCAGGAGCGTCTTGTGGACCATCACCTGGATGGCGTCCACGCTGACCCGCTTGCGGCGGTTGGACAGAAACACCGCCTTTTTGTCTGTGGTGACGATATCCTTGCGGACGGCCAGCCAGGCGTTGACCGCCTCCACGCAGGCGTCGTTGAGATAGACCACCCGCTCCTTGTTGCCCTTGCCGTGGATGAGAAGGCTGTCCGAGCGGATATCCGCCAGGTTGAGCCCAACCATCTCTGAGATACGCAGCCCGCAGTTGAGGAAAAGGCACAAAATGCAGTAATCCCGTTCCCGGTTCTTGCCGTCCACCGCTGACAGCAGCCGACGGCTCTCCTCCAGGGTGAGGTAGTGGGGGAGAGACTTTTGCAGTTTGGGGGTATCCAGGTCCTGTACCGGGTCCACAGTGAGCTGTTTCGTCTTGACCGTGAGATATTTATAAAAACCCTTCAGGCTGGTGATCATCCGCGCCCGGGAGGCGGCGTTCAGTTCCCGGTCCCGGGAGAGATAGGCCAGAAAGTCATAGACCTCCGTCAGCGTCACCTTGCCGTAAAAGTCCAGGTCCGCGCCGCGGATGTCGATATCCTCCAGAGCAGTGTCCCGGGGGACCAGGTCCCGGGCGACGTAGAGATAGCGGGTAAAGGTGCGCAGGTCCATAAAATAGGAATCCACCGTGCGCTGTGACTGTCCCTTGATGGTGTCGTGATACACCAAAAACTCCCGTAACACCTGGGGCGCCTCATTTTGATAGCTCATGACAAAAACCCCCAACATGTTGTACTATAGCAGAGAGGAGGGCGCTTGTCCAGTGGCAAAATACGCAAATAATTCGGCATAATTAATATTATGCCGAATTTAGGAGAGGGCTAAACGGAAATGGCCCCGCCAATATCGAATATAGGCTCCGCTGTGAGAAAAACCGCCTTTTTGCCATGCTGCGCCAGAAACGCCAGCATCCGCTCTTTGTCCGGATGCCCGTCCAGCGTTCCGGTGAACGCGATCGTATCATCATTTAATATAAATGACGCGCCGCCGATGAAGCCTGTATCATATCCGTCCAGCGCGATATGGCCCGGCGCGATGTCCAGCACATCCAGCCCCGCTTTTTTCGAGGCGCTGGAGACACTGGCGTCTGCGGTGATGATGGAATGGTCATCCACCACACACGCAGCGCAGCGGGCATAGCCCTGGCGTACGGGCACCGGGACGCCGCCGCAGGCCGCCACGGCGTCGGCGCAGGCGGTGCGCGGGTTGTATATAGTATATCTGCCTGTGGCGCAGATGCACAGCGGCACGTCCGCCGGATACAGTCTGCCCTGGCCCGGCACCGAGATCACAGTATATCCCCTATTAGTTAAATTGTTAACAATGCGAGGATACACCCCTTCTGCCGCGAATATTGTGTTTCCGGCCACGAACACGCTCAGATCGGCATGGCCGGAAAGCCGCGGGTCCAGAGCGGCGTTCTCCGGCAGCCATAGGACTTCTATCCTTAGAGCCCCAAGGCTTTGCGCCAACTTTGGCCTGTATCTCTCCCCTATCAGCAGGGTCACAGGGTCTTCTCCACCGCTTCCCGCAGGGTCTTGACGTAAATCAGCTCCAGCCCCTTCGGCGTCTTCAGCTCGCCCCGGATGCGGGAGGGTATCACGCACTGGGTGAAGCCCAGCCGGGCGATCTCCGCCAAACGCAGGTCAAGGGCCTGCACCGAGCGTATCTCTCCGGTGAGCCCTACCTCCCCCACCGCAGCCAGCTTGTCCGGCAGAGGCGTGTCCCGGAAGCTGGAGGCGATGGCAAGGCACGCCGCCAGGTCCGCCGCAGGCTCGTCCAATGTGAGCCCGCCCACCACGTTCATATAGGCGTCGCAGGCGTTCACATTCATGCCGCCCCGCTTTTCCAGCACCGCCAGCAGCAGATACAGGCGGTTATAGTCAAAGCCGTTGGAGGTGCGCCGGGGCGCGGAAAACCCGGTGGGTGTCACCAGCGCCTGGACCTCCGCCAGGATGGGACGGCTGCCCTCCATCACGCAGGCCACGCAGGTGCCGGGCACCCCCACGGGACGGCCCGCCAGCATGACCTCCGAGGGATTGGGCACCTCCCGCAGGCCCTCCCGGCGCATCTCAAACACGCCGATCTCGTTGGTGGATCCGAAACGGTTCTTTTCCGCCCGAAGGATGCGGTAGCTCAGGCTGCCATCGCCCTCAAAATACAGCACGCAGTCCACCATGTGCTCCAGCACCTTAGGCCCCGCGATGGCGCCCTCCTTGTTCACATGGCCCACCACGAAGGCGGTGAAGCCAGATGTCTTGGCCAGCTGCATGATCTCCATAGCGCACTGCTTCACCTGGCCCACGCTGCCCGGTGCGGTGTTCTGGCTGGGGTCGTACACCGTCTGGATGGAGTCGATGATGACGATCTCCGGGGACAGCTCCTCGATGGCGGCGATCACGTCGTTGATGTCCGTCCCGGCCAGCACATGGAGATTCACCCCATCCACCTTCAGCCGCTGGGCACGCATCTTCAGCTGATGCTCGCTCTCCTCGCCCGTCACATAGAGGATGCTCTCTGTGGGCGCGATGCTCCCGCAGGCCTGGAGCAGCAGCGTGGATTTGCCGATACCCGGCGCGCCGCCGAACAGGACGATGGAGCCCCGGACGGCGCCGCCGCCCAGCACCCGGTCCAGCTCCCGGATGCCTGTGGAGAATCGTATCTCGTCCCGGTCATCCAGTTCGGCCAGCTTGCGGGGCATGGCCCGGCGGACAGGCCGGACCTTTTCCGCAGCCTTGGGGGCGGCCGGGGCCTCCGTCAGGGTGTTCCAGGCCCGGCAGGACGGACACTGGCCCTGCCAGCGGGAGGTCTCATAGCCGCAGGAGGTGCAGTAAAACACAGTTTTTTCTTTCATGTGCTCGTTCCTCGTATGTATTGCAGATAGGATGCCAGCAGCACCGCCGCCAGCTTCAGCCGATAGGGTCCGGACTGGAGGTTTTTCAGCTCGTCGGGATTGGACAGAAAACCGCATTCCACCAGCACGGCGGTGCAGTTCACATTCTTCATGAGATACACGCCCCGGTCGATGGGCGACGCCACCCGGCGGTTGGCGGGACAAACCTGGGCCGTGAGATTGTCCTGGGTCAGCTTCGCCAGCGCGTCGCTACCGGGCTTTTCCCCGTAAAACACCTGGATGCCCTTGGGGGCGGCGGCGGGATAGTTGTTCTGGTGGATGCTCAGCAGCACCGCGCCGGGGGTATTGTTGATGAGCCCCACCCGGGCATGCTGATCGGCCACCTTTTTGGCGGCGATGGACCCCACGTCCGCGGGATAGTCGATATCCGGCCCGGTGCGGGTCATGACGGGCTCCAGACCCCAGAACCTGGCCAGCGCCTCCAGCCGCAGGGCGATATCCAGGTTGATGTCGCTCTCCAGCGTGCCATCCGCCGCCACGGCGCCGCCGTCAGCGCCTCCGTGGCCCGCGTCGATGATCAGCGTCGGCGGGACCGTCTCCGCCTCTGTTGCCACCGCCGCTGAGCGCTGCGCCAGGGCCACGATGGCCAGCAGCACCGCCAGCGCCAGCGGATACCACCATTTGATCTTGAGCCGTTTTCCCATCTGCACCACCTCGGTGCAATCTATGCGGCGGTCAGGACGGGTATGCGGCGGAAAAAAGAGGCATAACGACCCCGTAGGTCATTATACCTCAGAACAAAGCAATGGCGCAATATTTTTATAGGACGATGCAGATGAGACTGTATCCGCCGTCGTTCACCAGCTTTTGGATGGTGCCCCGCAGGCGGTTGCGGATGTTGGGCGGCATGCGCTGCAGCTTGGTGGTCAGCCCCTCCTCCGCGATGTCGTAGAGGGATTTGCCGAAGATATTGGACTCCCAGATGCGGTTGATATCCCCGTCGAAGCCCTGCAGGAGGAAACTGACGATCTGCTCCGATGCCTTCTCCCCTCCTACCGCCGGGGACACCTCCGTCTCCACCTGGGTACGGAAAAGATGGATGGCCGGGGCGCTGGCCTTCAGCCGCACACTGTAGCGGCCGCCCTTGCTGACGATCTGCGGCTCCTGCAGCTCCAGCTCACTGGGTCCGGGCATGATGATGCCGTACCCAGTCTCCCGGGCCTGCTCCAGGGCCTCGTGCACGTGGTCGTATTCCGTTTTGACGTTTTTGAGGGACCGCAGCAGCTCCATCAGGTCCGCGTCGTCCCGTATCTCAAAGCCGGACTGCTCGCTGATCGTCCGGTAATAGAGCGACTGCTCCAGCTCGATGACGGCGGAGGCGGTCCCGGTCCCGGCCTGGGCCGTGGTGATATGGGCGGAGCTTATCAGCTCGCTCTGGCTCAGATGGTCCATGCAGCTGTAGGCGTCCTGCAGCGCGCCCATGGTCTCTCCGGCGCTGAGGAGCATGCTGTACAGCGTCTTTCGCAGCTCGCTGTCCTCCGGCAGGGCCTCCGCCCAAGTGGGCAGCCACAGGGACAGCTCGTTGATCGGGAACTGGAACAACACTGACTTCATCACCGCGTGGATGTCGCTCTCGCTCAGCTCCTGGCAGTTGACGGCGAGACAGGGCACGTGATGCTGCTCCGAGAGGCTCTTGGCCAGGGACGCGGCAGCCTCCCCGCCCGGATCGGCACTGTTGATGAGCACGGCGAAGGGCTTGCCGATGTCCCGCAGCTCCCGGATGACCCGTTCCTCCGCCGATAGATAGTTCTCCCGGGGGATGTCGCCAAAGGAGCCGTCGGTGGTGATCACAAGGCCGATGGTGGAGTGCTCGGCGATGACCTTCCGGGTCCCCTCCTCCGCCGCCTGGGTCATGGGTATCTCGTGGTCGTACCAGGGGGTGGTGACCATCCGCTCCGCGCCGTTCTCATAGAGGCCCTCCACACCGGGCACCATATATCCCACGCAGTCGATGAGCCGCACCGAGGCCGTGGCCTCCCCGCCCAGAGAGATATCCACCGCCTCCTCCGGTACGAATTTTGGCTCGGCGGTCATGATGGTCCGGCCGGAGCCGGACTGGGGCAGTTCGTCCCTGGCCCGTTCTTTTCTATATACGTTCTCGATGTTGGGAATGACCTGCGATTCCATGAACCGCTTGATGAAGGTGGATTTTCCCGTGCGCACAGGCCCCACGACGCCCAGATAGATGTCGCCGTCTGTCCTGCGGGCAATATCCTCATAGATGCTGTCCACAATGATCCCTCCAAGGCATGTTTGCTTAAACATACGCCCTGGAGGGATGATTTATGCCATATTCAATAAAACTGCGCCGTCTGACGGTGGACCTGGGAGATGCGCACGTCCAGCGCCGGGAACGCGCCCCGCAGCCAATCCGCCAGCACCGGGACCACCACGTTCTCCGTGCAGAAATGATCGGCGTCGATGAGATTGACACCGCGCCAGGCGGCCTCCAGGAATTGGTTATATTTTACGTCCGCTGTGACAAAGGTGTCGCACCCGGCCGCGGCCGCGAGGTCGATATCGCTGCCGCCGGAGCCGCCGCACACCGCCAGGCGCTTCACCGGGCGATGAGCGTCGTGATAGCGCAGGCCATTCGTTTGCAGTGTCCGCTTCACGAGGGACAGAAACTCTGCAAAGGGCGTTTCCGCCGTCAACGTCCCGATCCGGCCGATGCCCGTGTCCGGCTCCAGGACCGCCTCCGCCGTGCCGCCCAGGGCGGCCATCAGCGCGTCGTTCACGCCCCCCGCCGCCGCGTCCAGGTTGGTATGCATACAGATAGCGGCGATGCCCTTTTCCGCCAGGGACAGCACTCGGCTGCCGTTCATATCGCCGTCCGTAACGGACTTCAGCTCAAAAAAGATGGGATGATGGCTCACGATGAGCCCGGCGCCCAGCGCCGCCGCCTCGTCGATGACCGGGGCTGTGACATCAAGGCTCACCAGTACCCGATCCACGGCACTGTCGCCGTGGCCCACCAGCAGGCCCACGTTGTCAAAGTCCATTTTGGACGCCACCGGGGCCTTTTCATTCAAAAACGAGAATATCTCCTGTACCGTCGCCATGGTCAAGCCTCCTTTGGATATCGTCATAGGCCGCCAGCAGCGCCCCGGCCGCAGGATCGTAGGGCGCGGCCTTGGCCGTGCGGGCGCGCATCAGCGCCAGGTAGCGGGGAAAGAGCGGGTCATGGCCGATCTGGGCCAGCCGCCCCAGATGCAGCTCCACCTCGGTGTACGTCGGGGCCTGGCCGCCGACGGCGGTGAGGATGGGATAGACGCGTCCGGCGTCCTCGACGAGCCGTTCGCTCTCGATTTGATAGCCGCTTTGGGTGAGCCAGCGGCGAAGGTCCGCTCGCTTGCTCTGGGGCTCCAGGATAAGCAGCGCCCCCTCCCTCGTCCAAGGCGCGGCTGAGAGGATCGAGATCATGGTCTCTCCTCCCATCCCGGCCAGGATCACGGTGTCCCCGTCCCGGGGACCGACGCCCTTGAGCCCGTCGGTCTGCAGCAGACGGATGCGATCCCCTGTCCCTGTCTTTTCCAAAAGGGCCGCGGCGCTCTGCAAAGGCCCGGAGCGGATATCCGTGGCCAGGACCTTGGGGGAACGGCCCGTCTGCACCAGCCACACGGGGATCATGGCGTGATCGGTGCCAACGTCGATGACGGCCGCCCCCGGCGGCACCAGCGCCGCCACCGAGGCCAGTCGTGGGGATAGATGTATCATCATAAAATAAAAAAGCGGCGGGCATCACCCGCCGCCTTTCACGGACTCAGGCGTTCGCGGCGATATAGGCGTTGACCTTCGCCACGAAGGGCTCCACCTCCACGCCGTGGGCCATGCAGGCCTGCTCCACGCTCTCCCCGGTGGCATAGGCGCAGCCAAGGCAGTGCATGCCGATCTCCTGGAAAAGGGGCTGGGTCGCAGGCGCGTTCATCATAATATCGAAAACGATGGTATCCTTTGTGATCTGGTACATGGATGTTCCTCCCGGTACGTATTTTTCTGGGTCTATTATATCCCCCTGCGGGGTGGATTTCAATATAAAAATAGAGGAAGCGGCTGGCTTCCTCTATTTTTTACCCGTTCCGACAAATCAAAGCTCGCCGGCGCGCATCTTCGCGAAGCACTCGCTGCAGTACACCGGTCGATCGCTCTTCGGCTCGAAGGGGACGCGGGCCTCACCGCCGCAGGCCGCGCAGGTGGCGGTGAAGAACTCCCGGGGGCCGCGGGCAGCGGCCTTGCGGGCGTCGCGGCAGGCCTTGCAGCGCTGGGGCTCGTTCTGGAAGCCGCGCTCTGCGTAGAACTCCTGCTCACCGGCCGTGAATACGAACTCCTGTCCGCACTCTTTGCATACAAGGGTCTTGTCTTCGTACATTGTGGTTCCTCTCTTTTGATAGTTTTCCCAGTTGGGCAGTTTTATTTGCGATCAGCTGCTGCTGTTTTCGCCTGAGGATTGTTTCGCCAGCTTGCGCCGAATGCGCTGGACGGCGTTATCCACCGCCTTCACGTCACGCCCGGTCATAGCGGCCATCTCACCGTAGGAAAGGCCGTTCAGATACAGGCGGAGCATCTCTGCTTCCAATTTTGACAAGCACCGTGAATAGGCGGAAAAAACTTCTTGTTCGGTCTCTCTGGCTAGAACCTGATCCTCGGGACTGCGCTCAAAATAGTGGGTACCTAGGGACTGGGATTCATCTGAGAGGACATCGTCTAGGGAAACGCCGTCGTTCAGCGGCGCATTCTTTCTGCGCTGGGCGCTGCGGACAGCGGACTTGATGCGGTTCTGGATGCACGTTTGGGCGTAGGTGTGGAACGTGGCGCCCTTACCCTTACTGCCGTCGTACTCGCGAATGGCGGAGAGAAGTCCGATCATTCCCTCCTGGATAAGGTCCTCGCTGTCGCCGCCGATCAAAAAGTAGGGCCGGGCGCACATACGGACTTCCCGCGCATACCGCTCCGCCAGGGCCTCCTCCGCCCCATCGGCACGGTTTTTGGCGAGAAGCTGCAATTCCTCATCCGATATATTCGCATAACTATAGTAACACATAAGTCATTATATCGCTTTAGTGCAATAAGTCAAGCACTTTTTACAAAAAACCTGCGGGAAAATGGAGAAATTTTGACAGAAAACCGACGGCGGCGCATATTTACCGCCAGTCTGCCAGGGCCATCACATATTATCCAAGCGCTGCTGGCCCAAATACTCGATGCCCAGGTGCTCATAGGCCTTCTGGGTGACGCAGCGGCCCCGGAGGGTGCGGGTGAGGAATCCCTGCTGGAGCAAAAACGGCTCGTACACATCCTCCAGGGTGACGGCCTCCTCGTTGATGGTGGCCGCCAGGGCCTCCAGCCCCACCGGGCCGCCGTTGTAGAGCTCGATGATACTGCGGAGCATCCGCCTGTCCACGTTGTCAAGCCCCGCCTGGTCCACCTCCAGGCGCAGAAGCGCCTCGTTGGCGATGTCCCGGGTGATGACGCCGGAGCCCTTCACCTGGGCAAAATCCCGCACCCGCCGGAGCATCCGGTTGGCGATGCGGGGCGTGCCGCGGCTGCGGGAGGCGATCTCCACCGCCCCGTCCGGCTCGATCTCCACCCCCAGGATGCCCGCGCTGCGCTCTACGATCCGACGCAGGTCCTCGGTGCTGTAGAGCTCCAGACGGAGCACCACGCCAAAGCGGTCCCGCAGCGGCGCGGACAGCTGCCCGGACCGGGTGGTGGCGCCGATGAGGGTGAAATGGGGCAGGTCCAATCGGATGGAATTGGCGGAGGGGCCCTTCCCCAGGATGATATCGATGGCGTAATCCTCCATGGCGGGATACAGTATCTCCTCCACGGAGCGGTTCAGGCGGTGTATCTCATCCAGAAAGAGGATGTCATTCTCCTGCAGGTTGGTCAGCAGCGCCACCAGATCGCCGGGCTTTTCGATGGCCGGGCCGGAGGTGATGCGCATATTGACGCCCATCTCGTTGGCGATGACCCCGGCCAGGGTGGTCTTGCCCAGGCCCGGAGGGCCGTGGAGCAGCACATGATCCAGGGGCTCGTTGCGTATCTTGGCGGCCTGGATGAACACGGCCAGATTCTCCTTGGCCTTCTCCTGGCCCGTATAGTCCTCCAGGCGTTTGGGGCGCAGCGACGCCTCCGTCACATCCTCCGGCTGGAAGGTGGCGGTGGTCAGGACCTCTTCCGGCCCGTCGCCGGAAAAATTGATGCTCATTGGGTCTCGCCCCCCTTATCTCATCATGTTCTTGAGCGCGGCGCGGATGGCGTCCTCCAGCCCCATCGTCTCCAGGTCCAGGCCCTTCAGAGCGGCGGCGCACTCGCTACGGCTATAGCCCAATACGGTGAGCGCGCTCATCACGTCGGCCAGCTTCGACTGCCCTTCCCCATCCCCCGCGGCCGCCGCGGGCATGCCGGGCACGGACAGGGTCTCGGACTGCTTTTGTATCTTATCCTTCAGCTCCAGGATGATCCGCTGGGCCAGGCGCTTTCCCACGCCCGGGGCCGCGGTGAGCACCCGTTCGTCGTCGCTGACGATGGCCATGCACACACGCTCCGTGGTGTTGGCGGAGAGGATGGCCACGGCGGCCTTGGGCCCCACGCCGGATACGGAGATGAGCATCTCGAAGCAGCGCTTCTCCTCCGCCGTGGCAAAGCCATAGAGGTCAAAGGCGTCCTCCCGCACCTGCTCGCAGATGTAGAGCTTTGCTCTCTCCCCTCGGTGCAGGCGGCCCACGGTAGAGGCGGTGGTATTCACCGCGAAGCCCACGCCTCCGCAGTCGATGATGGCCAGATTGGGCTCCAGGTCCGTGACGGTCCCGTTCAGATGGTAGAACATGTGTCGTTCCCTCCCTCCGCAAGGCGGCTGGTCATGCTCCGGGCGTGGCAGATGGCCAGGGCCAGAGCATCGGCGGCGTCGTCCGGCTTGGGCGGCGCTTTCATATTCAGCAGCTTCTGCACCATGTAAATGACTTGGTTCTTCTTGGCGTTGCCGTAGCCCACCACGGCCTGTTTCACCTGCATGGGCGTGTACTCATAGACAGGCACGCCGCTGCGGTAGGCGCTGAGCAGGATCACGCCCCGCCCATGGGCCACGGCGATGCCTGTGGTGATGTTCTTGGAGAAAAACAGCTCCTCCACCGAGATGGCGTCCGGGGAAAAGGTGACGATCAGCTCGTTGAGATCGTTGTAGATCATGTCCAGCCGGGGCGACAGAGGCGTGTTGGCGGGCGTGGTGATGGCGCCGCAGGCCACGTAGGTATTCTTCCCCTTCACCGTGTCCACCACGCCAAAGCCCACCGTGCCCACGCCGGGGTCGATGCCCAGGATCCTCATTTTGCCGTTCCCTTTCCGCCGTCAAAATAGCGGCGCGTCTCGTCGATGTCCCGCTGTATCTGCGCCGCCAGCGCCTCCGGCGACGGGAAACGGGCCTCGTCCCGCAGAAAATGCAGCAGATCCACCCGCACCGTGGTGCCGTAGAGCTGGCCGTCAAAGTCCAGTAGATTGGTCTCCACCGTCAGGGCGCTGTCTCCGTCGAAGGTGGGCCGTACGCCCACGTTGGTGATGGCGGGCAGGGGCCCGGACCGGAGCCAGGCACGGCTGGCGTAGACCCCGTGCCGGGGCACGATCACGCCCTCCGGGATGGGGAAATTGATGGTGGGGATGCCCATGCGCCGTCCCCGCTGGTAGCCGTGCACCACCAGGTCGGACAGAGAGAAGGGATGGCCCAGAAAACGGGCGGCCTCCTCCATATCCCCTGCCGTGATCAGCGACCGGATGTGGGTGGAGCTGACGACGGTGCCGTCCAGCTTCACCTGGTCCACGATGTCGCAGCCAACGCCATTTTCCTCACACCAGGCGGCGATACGCTCGGCCTTGCCCTCGCCCCGCCAGCCGCAGGAAAAGTCCTTGCCCATCACCAGATGGACGGCTCCCAGGCTGTCCACCACGGTGCGGATAAAGTCGGTCCAGGGCGTCTGCATGAACTGATGGTCAAAGTGGAGCATCACGATATCGTCGATGCCGCCCACGCTGGAGATGAGCCCCTTGCGCCCGGCATTGGTGCTGAGAAGGGGCACGTCAGTGCCGAAAACGAATATGTCCGGGTGGGCGTCGAAGGTGACCACAGCGGGCACCGCGCCCAAGCGTTCGGCCTGCTCCCGGGCCTTGCGCATCAGGGCCTGGTGGCCCAGATGCACGCCGTCAAAAAAACCAAGAGCGACCACGCGCCGCAAGCTCTCCATTATATCTGTCCCCCTTGGGTGATGAGCTCCAGCGGCAGGATGTACCTCTCCGGGTCGGAGCGAATTTCTTCCAGCGTATGGGCCTGGGCGACGGTGAACCGTCCGGCCCGCACACGGCGCAGAGCGCTCATGCACCCGCCGCAGCCAAGCGCCGCGCCAATGTCGGCGCAGAGGGTGCGGATATAGGTGCCCTTGGAGCACTCGATCTCCAGGCCCCAGTCCCCCGCCCCGTCCCGGTCCGTGACGGCCAGGCGGTGGATGGTGATGGGGCGGGGCTCGCGCTCCACGCTGCCGCCCCGCCGGGCGATCTCATAGAGCTTTTTGCCCCGTATCTTGATGGCGGAATACATGGGCGGCAGCTGCAGGATGGGGCCGCGAAACTGGTCCAGCACCGCCTCGATCTGCTCCCGGGTGCGCGTGCCGTCCTTTTGCTCCAGCACGTTGCCCCAGATATCCTGGGTGTCCGTGGCGACGCCAAGTCGCAGCCGGGCTATGTATTCCTTCGTGTCGTTTTCCGCGTATTTGGCGGCCTTGGTGCCCTTGCCCACCAGAACCACCAGCAGCCCCGTGGCGTTGGGGTCCAGGGTGCCCGTGTGGCCGATGTGCTTTTCGTGGAGCACCCCCCGCAGATGGGCGCACACGTCCATACTGGTCCACTCCGCGGGCTTGTCCACAAGCAGGAGACCGTCCATCAGAGCGCCTCCAGGATATCCCGGACGATGATGTCCCGGGTCTTGTCCGGGTCGGCGTGGATGGTGCAGCCGGAGGCCATCTTATGGCCGCCGCCCCCGTGGAGGGCGCAGACGGCGGAGCTGTCAAAGTCCTCCCCGCTGCGCAGGCTCAGCTTGCACACGCCGGGCCGCAGCTCCCGGATGGTCACGCTCACCCGGTTGCCCGCCACACGTCCCGCCAGGGACGCCAGGTCCTCGCAGTCATCCTCCGTGGCCCCCGCGTCGGCCAGCATCTGCAGCGTCACCGTGGCCACCGTCACGCAGCCGTCAGGGCCGTAGCGGCGCAATCCCGCGTAAATGGCCCCCTCCAGCAGCAGCCGGGAATAGGCGAAGGTGCGGAAAAGCAGCTTATTGAGCTTTTTGTAGTCTGCCCCCGCCTCGATGAGCTCCGCCGCGGCCCGGTGGGTGTCCGCATTGGTGTTGGCATAGACGAAGCAGCCGCAGTCCGTAGACACGGCCATGTAGAGAAGGCTCGCCGTCTGCTCATCCAGCAGGTCCAGGGCCTTGGCCAGCTGCAATATGATCTCCCCGCAGGAGGCCTTGTCCGGCTGGCACAGCAGCCGCTTGGCATACCCGGTGTTGGTGGGGTGGTGGTCGATGCACAGCGCCACCGCAGAGCGCTTGAACCCCTCCGGAAAGAGATTTTCCGCCGCCAGGTCCACGGATACCAGCGTGTCGTGCCGAAAGCCCTCCGGCGCGATATAGGGCGCCATGAAGGGGGCGTATGTGGCCGTCACCTGGGGATTGGGATAGAGATATGCCCTCTTCCCCATCCGGCGCAGGATATGACAAAGGGCGGCGGCACTGCCAAGCGTGTCGCCGTCCGGGCGGATATGTGTCAAGAGCAGATATCCGTCGTTGTCTTTTAAAAAGGTCAGGCAGTCATTGAGGGTCATCGTCGTCATGTTGAATACCCAGATCGTTGATCAGACGGTTGATATAGGCTCCGTGGGCGATGGAATCGTCCAGGATGAAGGTCAGCTCCGGGGTGTACCGCAGGTCCAGGCTTTGGCCCAGCTCCCGGCGCAGATAGCCGGAAATGGACTTCAGGCCCTTCATCAGTTGCTTCTCGTCAAACGCCCCCAGCACGCTGACATATACCTTGCAGTGGCGCAGGTCGTTGGTGGTGTCGGTGTGGGTCACGGTGAGCATGGCGCCCTGCTGGACACGGGGATCTTTGATCTCCCGTAATTTTTCCGCCAGCACCCGGCGGATGTCGTCGTTGATCCGGTCGATGTGATAGTTAGGCATTGATCTGCTCCATCACAAAGCACTCGATGACATCCTGCTCCTTGATATCGTTGAACTTATCCACCTGCATGCCGCACTCGTATCCAGCGGCCACCTCACGCACGTCGTCCTTGAAGCGGCGCAGACTGGCCAAATCGCCCTCGTAGACCACGATATTGTCCCGCAGGACCCGGACCTTGCAGCTGCGCTGGATCTTGCCGTCCAGCACATAGCAGCCGCAGACGGTGCCCACCTTGGAGACCTTGTAGGTCTGGCGGACCTCGGCGTGGCCGATGAGCTTCTCCTGGAACTTGGGGGCCAGCATGCCCTTCATGGCCGCCTCGATCTCGTTGATGCAGTCGTAGATGACCCGATAGAGCCGGATATCCACGTGGTCGCGGGAGGCGCTGTCCCGGGCGGCGTTCTCCGGCCGCACGTTGAAGCCCACGATCACCGCGCCGGAGGTGGAGGCCAGCATCACGTCGGACTCATTGATGGCACCCACGGCACAGTGGATGACCCGGACACGGACCTCCTCGTTGGAGAGCTTCTCCAAAGATGCCTTCACCGCCTCGGCGCTGCCCTTCACGTCGGCCTTGACGATGATGTTGAAGTCCTTCATCTCACCCTCCTGGATGCGGGCGAAAAGATCGTCCAGGGATACCTTCTTGGGGGCGGTGTTGGCGGCCAGCTTCTCCTTGGCCTTGCGCTCCTCCACCAGCTCCCGGGCCATGCGCTCGTCGGCCACGGCGTTGAAGGTGTCGCCGGCATTCGGCACCTCGCTCATGCCCGCGATCTCCACAGGCACGGAGGGGCCAGCCTCGGTGACCCGCTGGCCTTTGTCATTGATCATGGTGCGCACACGGCCCACCGCCGTGCCTGCGATAATCACGTCGCCCTGCTTCAGGGTGCCGTTTTGCACCAGCACGGTCATGATGGGGCCGCGGCCCTTATCCAGCCGCGCCTCGATGACCGCGCCGCTGGCGGCGCGGTCAGGGTTGGCCCGCAGGCCCAGCATCTCGGTCTGCAATGCCAGCATCTCCAGCAGTGACTCCACGCCCTCGCCCGTCTTGGCGGAGATGGGACACACGATGGTCTCTCCGCCCCACTCTTCGGGCACCAGCTCGTACTCGGTCAGTTCCTGCTTCACACGCTCGGCGTTGGCGCCGGGCATATCCATTTTGTTGATGGCCACCACGATGGGGATGCCAGCGGCCTTGGCGTGGTTGATGGACTCCACGGTCTGGGGCTTGATGCCCTCGGTGGCGGCCACCACCAGGATGGCCACGTCCGTCACCATGGCGCCCCGGGCACGCATGGAGGTGAACGCCTCATGGCCCGGCGTGTCCAGGAAGGTGACGGGGCTGCCGCCGATGTCCACCACGTAGGCGCCGATGGCCTGGGTGATGCCGCCGGCCTCGCCGGCTGCCACCTTGGTGTTGCGGATATAGTCCAGCAGCGAGGTCTTGCCGTGGTCCACGTGGCCCATGACCACCACCACGGGGGCCCTGGGCTGCAGCTCCTCCTCCGTGTCCACGTGGTCGTCGATGAGCCGCTCCTCCACGGTCACGACCACCTCGTGCTCCACCTTGCAGTTGAACTCCATAGCCACCAGGGCGGCGGTGTCGTAGTCGATCACGTCCGGCAGACCTGCCATCACGCCCATCCGGACCAGCTTGCGGACCACCTCCGCGCCGGACTTCTTCATCCGCACGGCCAGCTCCTGCACGGAGATCTCGTCGGGGATCTGCACCCGGGTGGGGGCCTTCTTGGCGATCTCGAACTGGAGCCGCTGCATCTTGTCCCGCTCCTCCTGCCGGCGCTTGGCGCTGGCGGCGGCGGTGTTGGGCCGCTGCTTGTTACGAGAGCCGATCTTCTCCTTGCCCCGCTTCATCCGGTCGGCGCGGTCGCCGGCCATGCGGTCGAAACGCTCGTCGTACTTGGAGAGATTGGTGTTGGCGGTGCCACGGGTGTCCACCACCTTCTTCTCCGGCATCTGCTTGGGAACATGGGGCTTATCCGGCTTGGGCTGTTTGGGCGGCTGGGGCGCGGGGGCAGCGGCGGCAGGTGCCTTCTGCCCAGGCTTTGCCTGGGCCTGGGGCTGTTCCTGTTTGGGCGCGCTCTCGGCCGGCGCGGGCTTCGCCGCTGTGTCGGCAAAGATCTCCGCGATGCTCTCCACCTGGTTGTGCTGGGTCAGATACTCGAAGATGATGCTCAGCTCCTCATCCTCCAGCACCTGCATGTGGTTCTTGGGGGTGGTGGCATACTCCGTCAATATCTCCGTGATGACCTTGGAGGTGACGCCAAAGTCCTTCGCCACCTCGTGCACACGGTATTTTACCAAACTACTCATACTCGCTCCTCCTGTTCTCGATCCGATTCCGCGGCCGCCGCAAACGCCTTCGCCAGGCCTTCGTCACATATCAGCGCCAGCGCGACGGGAGTGCCCCGTCCGATGGCATGGGCGATATCCATCTTTGTATAGTGGGTGCGAAGGAGCATCTCCTCTCTGCCCCTGCACATCTCTCTCGCCTGTTCCAGCGTATTCGCCGCCGCATCCGACGCCGCCAGCAGTTTTCCGGCGCGGCGGCGGACAAGCTCCTTGCGGCAGTCCTCCGCGCCCACCCGCAGCTTTCCGGCCCGGGCGGCCAGGCCCAGGTATCCCAGGGCCTTATCCATCCGCCGCCTCCACAGCCGCCGCCAGAGACGCATAGGTCTCCGGGCTGATGGGGGTATTCAGCATCCGCTCCAGAGCCCTGCTCTTGCGGGCCTTCTCCAGGCATGCCGCCTTCCGGCAGATGTAGGCGCCCCGGCCGGGGGTCTTCCCCTTGGCGTCGGCCACGATCTCGCCGTTCGGGGTGCGGACGATACGTATCAATTCCTTTTTTGGCTCGTGCGCGCGGCATCCCACGCACATGCGCACAGGCTCCGCCATGGCTCAGTCCTCGCTCTCGGGCTTGATGTCGATCTTGATACCTGTCAGCTTGGCCGCCAGGCGGGCGTTCTGGCCCTCCTTGCCGATGGCCAGGGACAGCTGGTTGTCCGGCACGATGACCCGGCAGCTCTTGCCCTCCTCGTCCATATAGACGCTGAGCACCTCCGCCGGGGACAGGGCCGCGGCCACATATTCCTCGGGTATCTCGCTGTATTTGACGATGTCGATCTTCTCGCCGCCCAGCTCATCCACGATGCTGGACACGCGCCCGCCCCGGGGGCCGACACAGGCACCGATGGGGTCCACGTCCGGCGCAGTGCTCCACACGGCCATCTTGGTCCGGGAGCCCGCCTCACGGGCGATGGACATGATCTCCACGGTGCCGTCGGCGATCTCCGGCACCTCCAGTTCGAAGAGCCTCTTCACCAGCACCGGATGGGTCCGGCTGATGAGCACCTGGGGACCGCGGGAGGACTTGCGCACCTCGATCACGTATACCTTCAGCCGCTGACCCTCCACCAGTACCTCGTCCCGTATCTGCTCGTTGACGGACAGCAGCGCGTCGGTATACTCCGCGTTGGAGCTGATCTTCATGGACACGTTCCCGGTGCGGGGATCGATGCGGGCTACCTCTCCGGTGAGGATCTCGTGCTCGTGGCTGGTGAACTCGTCGTAGATGAGCCCGCGCTCCGCCTCCCGAATGCCCTGGATGATCACCTGCTTGGCGTTCTGGGCGGCGATGCGGCCCAGCTCCTTGGTGTTCACGGGGACCTTGATCTGGCCGCCCACCTTGGCCCGCTTGGATATCTTGTGGGCCTGCTCCAGGGTCATCTGCGTGGCGGGGTTCTCCACTTCCTCCACCACATCGGTGACCACGTACATCTCGATCTTCTTTTTATCCTCGTCAAGCTCCACCACCACGTTGTCCGCCGCGTCCGGATTGTCCTTACGGAAGGCGGCCAGCATGGCCTGATTGATCTTGTCGTACATATATTCCCGGGGAATGCCCTTCTCCCGTTCCAGGTCCTCGATCGCGGCAAAAAATTCGGCGTTCATATTTCTGTCCTCCGTTCACATTTCCATGCGCAGCCGAACGCTGGCGATTTGTTTTTTTGCAAAGCGGCGCTCGCCGCCGGAATCGACGGTCACATCCCCGTCCTCATAGGCCAGGAGCGTGCCGACCCACTGCTTGGCGCCGTCCACGGCGCTGTAGAGCTTGACCTCCACATTGGAGCCCAGGAAACGCTCAAAATCTGACGGACGCTTCAATGCCCTCTCGCACCCGGCGGAGCTGACCTCGAAAATGTAGCTGTCCGGCACCGGGTCCGCCTCGTCCAGGATGGGATCCATGGCCCGGGAAACGCGCTCGCAGGCGTCCAGGTCCACCCCGTCCGGCCCATCCAGATACAGCCGCAGATACCGCTGGCCGCCCTCGGTCACATACTCCACGTCCCAGAGCTCCAGACCAGCCTGCTCCACGACGGGCTGGGCCAGGTCCAACACTGTCTTTTCAATACGGTTCATATAAAATTTCCAATTTCTGACAAATTGTTTTTCATCAAGAAAAAGAGTGGGACAAGACCCACTCCAGGTAAAAGAGACAATTGCTAGGATGAATATACCACACATCCCAGTATAAATCAAGCCCTTTTTCAATTCTTTAACTAAGAATTGTATGCCGCCCTCGACATCTTCCACAATATTTTGTCCCCTCTCACGGCTCAAAATGCCCCCGGAGCCTTTCCAGGGCCCTTTTTTCGATGCGCGAGACTTTCCGCCGCCGGGATTGTAAGCGATTGGGCCTTGAAAACGCGCCGTGTGGCGCGGTGGTCGTGTGTCACTGTACGTCGTTCAATTCACAGAACCGAAACCGTATAATGATCTGTTTGTTCTCCGTGAGTTCTACCCTTTCAATGAGACTCACCAGCAGTTCCCTGTTGACCCAGGCCGTGTCTATGAAACGGCGGACAAGCGCCTTTGCCTGTTCCTCCCGCTTTTCCGGCGCGGCATCCGGCTCCTCCATGCTGGCCAGTTGGTCCTCCAGAGAGCGCCGCTCCTGCTTGATACGGCCATATATGCGGTCAAAGTCTGCCTCCGCTAAAAGTCCGTTCAGCTTATCCATGTACGTCCTGTCCAGGTCGGCGGTCAGCTTTTCGATCCTGCCCCGAAGGGCCTGACGCTCGTTTTCATGGCGTTCTGCTTGTCGTGCCTTTTCAACTTCCGCCTCTGCCACGGGAAGCAAGGCGTCCGCATCCAGATACTTCTGGCAGACTTTCTGGATCTGGTCGATGACTGCCGCCGTGACTGTACTCTCCTTGATGGCGTGGCTGGTACATACGCCTGCCTTTGTGAACCGTTGATAGGTCCTGCAGACGAAGTAGAGAACGTCCTCCCCTGCTGCGTTCTTGCGGTTTATCACGCACAGCGGATAGCCGCACTCATGGCAGAAGATGAGCCCTTTCAGCAGAAAGTCATATTTTCGCACCTGCGTGGTCTTTCG